>NZ_JADEXI010000051.1:0-14701 GCF_015207185.1 Microcystis sp. LEGE 08355
TGACTCCTGAATACTGACTCCTTGACTCTTGCCTTCAGAAGCTGATCGCTGAAATCCCCCGATTTCTCCTGTAAGATACTTTGTAGAGATGAGGAGTAATTATTTATGGAAGCTGGCGGTTCACAACGGGGGATTTCCCCAACTCTGCGGCAAAGTGGTATCGGTTTAATGTTACTCGCATCGGGGGGAATATTAATCTGGTTTGTCGCCTGGTTAAGTAATTTTAGCTTCGGGGGGCGCAGTTATCGAGCCAGCTTCCTTTTTCCTAATGTGGGTGGCATGATGGTGGGAACCCGCGTCGGTTATCGGGGAGTGAGAATCGGGCAAGTGACGGCAATTACCCCAGAACCGGAGGGAGTCGCCGTAGAAGTGGAGATTTCGCCAGCAGATCGCCTAATTCCCAGTAATTCCCTCATCGAAGCCATTCAATCCGGTTTAGTCGGTGAAACCACGATCGATATTACTCCCCTGCAAGCTTTACCCGTCGGTGGTGTTAAAGAACCCCCTTTGAGTCCTAACTGCAATGGGGAAGTGATTATCTGTAACGGTTCCCGTTTACAAGGGCAATCGGCGCTAAATGTCAATACCCTGATCAGATCTTTACTGAGAATTTCTAATCTAGTTAGCGATCCCGATATGGTGGCCGGATTTCGTTCCTTTACCCAGCGCGCTGCCAATGCCTTGGGGGGACTCGATCGCTTTAGTGGTGAGGCAACCACCGCTTTAAGCGAGGTACGTCGCAGCGGTACTCTGGGTAAAGTTAATTCGGGGATGAGATCCCTAGAATCCTTACCGCAAGTATCCGGTTCCCTCGATCGCCTTTCTAGTGATCTTTCCGGTGTCGGGGGATTGAGTCAGGAAGCGACTACTTTACTGAAAAGTTTACAGGGAAGTGGCGGCCTGAGAAATTTAGACGCTACCCTAGTGGAGGCCCGAAAAACGCTGCTTTTGGTGGGAGAAACCACCGAAGAACTGCGGGTTTTTTTGGCAGCTAATCAAAATCGTTTAATTGCCACTCTCGATAGTATCAAAACTACTAGCGATCGCCTACAAACTACCCTTGCTGCTTTGGATCCCATCCTCACGCAAGTGCAGAAAAGCCAAATTATCGAGAATTTAAACACTATTTCGGCAAATGCAGTTAAATTAAGCGAAAATTTAGGCAACTTTACCGCTTATCTCTCCGATCCTGCCACTGTTGTCACCCTACAGCAACTCCTCGACTCCTCTCGCGCTGCTTTTGCCAATCTTCAGAAAATCACCTCCGATGTGGATGAAATTACCGGTAATCCGCAACTGCGACAGGAAATTATCCGCTTAATTCAGGGTTTAAGTCGTTTGGTTTCTTCTAGCGAACAACTACAGCAGGAATTCGCCCAAGGTCAAGCAATGACAAGAATGGCCGCCCAAATTGCGACAATAGCCCCAAATCCCCCCGCTAATACCCCAGAAAAAGACCCTAAGAAACCCAGAAAAAGCCCCGAAATAAATGATTAAATGTGTTTGAAAAATCACCTTAGTTCCTCATAAAGGAATCCAATCTAAGCGATCAATCCATTCTTCAGCTTCTGTTAATTCCCAGATTAAAATCATTGATTCAGCCCATTGACTAATTGTACCGCTAGGGCGTAACCAAATAATTCCCCAAGTGTGACCTCCCGTGTTCCAATGATCTTTTAAATGATTGGGCATGGTACTTCTATTGTCAGTGATTAACAGTCTCTGGGATAATTCTAAATATTGCAATAAATTAGGATCAAGTGTCCCTAAAAGAGGTGCATCCGCATCACCAACTCGCAAAATATCTATAGTAGAATTGATACGTTGAACCGCTATTTTTAGCTTAGGAGATAAATTTTCATCCAGCAAAAACCGAATTTTCATGCTTTTTGTAAATACTCCTGCTCCTTTTTAATTTTTGCTTTTCTTAAACGATCAATTAAAGGAGATGATGTTTCTAGCCACTGTTGATAATGTTGTTCCCGTTGTCTTTCTAGCTTGACAAGATAGAGATCGATTTGTGCTTGATTGTGATAATAATAGGTCAAAGTGGCATAAATTTTTTCTAAATTTAGAGTTGGTAATTCTTGGAGAATTTCTTGAGGACTATAACCTTGTCGATAGTATTTCAGTACGTCCTCAATGCCAATACGATGTCCTTTTAATTGAATATTATCTACTGCTACAAATTCAAAATAATCTTCTAACTGCATAGGTTGTTACCTCCTAAAACATCAATACTATCCTAGCATATTATTAAAAATGTGCCGCAAAATTCAAAATTATTCACCGATTTTAAGCCTATCTGAATATTCAATTTAACCCACCTACTTTAGATGGGTTAAAAAGATAAAAAGAGATTAAGATTGACGTTTTAAAGCAGAACCAATTCCTAATACTCCTAAACTCAATAATCCTAGCACTGATGAAGGTTCGGGGATAGGAGAAGGAGGAGGAGAGGAAAGAGCTATCACTGAGACATTATCCAACACAGGACCAGCAAAGCTATTACTTAAACTGATAAACTCAAGGGTAGTGGTTGTACTGTTAGCAGTAAAATCCCAAGATTTTGATAGCCATCCCATATTTGAATTGCTTTTTCCTGTTGTATCAAAAGAAAAATCAGCAGAACTTCCTCCCGCACTCACTCTCATGTCTTTAATAGTAGGACTTGTGAAGGTATTACCCGCCAGATCAAAAGTCACCCGATAAGTCTCACCGACGGTTGTGTTAAAGGTTTGCTGAATTCCACCGTCATTCCCTCCAGATAGGTCCAGACTTCTAGAACCCTCAGAAGCTTGCCAATAAGTTCCTATATAATCAATTGTTCCTTGGCTGACCGTCCATCCTGTAATTACTGTGGAACCAGCATCAAGTCTTATAAAATCACCAGGGTTAGGGTTGACGTTAGCCGTCTCAAAACTGCCATTTTGAATCAAATTTGCTGCTTGTACAGGGGTGACTATCAAAGCACTTACCCCAAGGACAGAGGAAGCAATTGAGAGTTTTAATAAGCTGTGCTTACCCCCCCCCGAAAATCTATTAGTTTTGCTAATCTTTGAGTCATTACTAAAAACTCCATTTTCAGATAAACAACCATACCATAGCACAGAAAAGCTTAAAATAAATTAAAAAATGATTAATTTTTTGCTCAAGTTCGCCTTAAATGCGCTTTGGGATAGAGAGACTTGTGGCAAGATATAATTAAGGGGTATTTGGGGAAGAAATTGGATTATGGAAGAACTTTTAGAATTAAAAGCTTTGCTCTTAAAAGGTGATATTAAAGGTTCACTGGCGATTGTAGAAGAACTTGAAGATATGAGCAAAAACGGGATTATTAGCACTATTCGTAGTTATGCTGTTATCTTATTACTTCATTTAATTAAACAACAGGCAGAAAACCGAACCACCCGTTCTTGGGATGTCTCCATTCGCAATAGTGTTAGAGAAATTCAACGCCACAATAAACGCCGAAAAGCGGCAGGATATTATTTAAGTGATGAGGAATTAACAGATACTTTAAACGATGCTTATCTTAATGCTTTGGATGCCGCTTCTTTAGAAGTCGAATCAGGTCGTTATCAATCGGAGCAACTAGAAGCTATAATTGACAAAAATAAACTGATTAGTGATGCTTTTCTTCTCATCAAAAACGTCTCTCCCTAGAAAGATTATGACCAACTCAATCTCTCAAGAACAAGCCCAAAAAATGTTAAGTAGCTGGTTATAATTAAATTTAAAATGGATTTTAGGTTCGATCCCCCCTGCCCCCCTTGATCAGGGGGGTGCCGATCCCCCCTTAGTCCCCCCTTAATAAGGGGGGTGTCTGACAACTTTTAACGTCTACCTACTTACGTTGGTTAAACAAAAATCGTGACACCGTGCTTGATTTGTATAAAAATCAATACATTGCTTATAATGAAAAAGGAGTGATTGCTCACGGTGAAAATTTACAGAATGTTCTAGAAGAAGCCAACACAACCAATCAAGAATTTGTCATTTATCTTGTTCCTAGTTGTCGTTATTCTATTCAAATTTTACCCATTCAAGTTTAAAGTAGTTTAAGTTGATTTTGACAACGGCAAAATTCTATGAAAATAACCCTTTATCAACCGACGTTATCGTTATTATTACTGCTGTTCCTATCCGGTGGTTGTGCAGTCAATCAGGAAAAAGGCAAAACCATCACTCCGCAAGCACCTCCCCTAGCAGAAATCGTTCCTTGGCAGACCGTCGAACGGGTTACTATTTTAAAAGCCGATCAGGATCCCATCTATGCTTTGGCCATTAGTCCCGATAACTCCCTGCTGCTGAGTGGTAGTTTTGACGGCACTGTTAGGGAATGGGACCTAAAAACCCAAAAACCTCTCAGGACTTGGCAACTAGGTGATACCGTTAACGCTATCCAATTTAGTCCCGATGGCAAGAGTTTCGTAACTGCCGATGCGGGGGGAAAAGTGCAACGCTGGAATACGCGCACGGGAAAATTAGAAATGACCTATCCTGGCCATGCTTTTCTCGTTACTGATGCCGCTATTTCTCCCGATGGCAAAATTTTGGCCACGGGTAGCTGGGATCGTACAGTCAAACTCTGGGATTTTCAGACGGGTACACTGTTAAAAACCCTGCGCGGTCATAATCATCCGATTCAGGCGATCGCATTTAGTCCCGATGGTAAAGGAATTGTCAGCGCCGATTACGATGGTTTCGTTAAACTGTGGAAAGTGAGTACCGGTCGCTTTATTCGGGCCTATGCGGGGAATTTATTCCCCGTTTATCGGGTGCTTTTTTCCAAGGATGGTAATACCGCCGGTACTGCTAGTCAAGACGGTTCGATCCGCGGTTGGCAAGTGAAAAGCGGCATCGGCACCACTACTATTCTCGCCCATAACGACGCTGTTACCGATATGGCCCTGCTGGATGGGGGTAAAGTTTTGGCCAGCACTTCCGGGGATGGAACCGTTAAATTTTGGGATGTTAATACCCGTCGGCACTTGAATACCCTGAAGGGAAACGTCATCTTAAGAATGGTTGCCAGTCGGGATGGTCGTTGGTTAGTCACTGGAGATCGGGACGGTGCGATCGCACTGTGGCGAGGAATCTAATTGACTATAATTAAGACTAGAGTGTTTTCTAGGGCGAAATATAGCTATGGCAGCAGTGATTTTAAACTTAGATACAGTCAATCTCAGCGATGAGCAGTTTTACCGTCTCTGTCAAGTTAACCCAGATTGGCAACTGGAAAGAAACGTTCAAGGAGAATTAATTGTGATGCCACCTGTTGGGGGAATTAGCGGCAACCGAGAGGCCGATTTTATTAGTTTACTTTGGTTGTGGAATCATCAAACCCAATTGGGTAAAGTCTTTAGTTCGGCGACGATTTTTCGTTTGCCGAAAGGCGGAGATCGCGCTCCCGATGCCGCTTGGGTGAGTTTAACTCGTTGGCAAGCTCTGAGTCGAGAAGAACAGGAGAAATTTCCGCCTATTTGTCCCGATTTCGTCATTGAACTGCGCTCCCGTAGCGATTCCCTCCCGGAAATTCAAGCTAAAATGCGGGAATATCTCCACAGTGGTTTGCGATTAGGTTGGCTAGTTAATCCTCAACAACAACAAGTGGAAATTTATCGTCCTCAGCAACCCGTAGAAATTATGGAACTACCCGCTAATTTAAACGGAGAGGATGTCTTACCCGGTTTTAGTCTATTTATCTCTATTTTTGAGTAAAATATCCTTAAAACCCAGGTATGATCAGACCTCTGGTCAAAATCAAAATAGGAGTCGCTCGTCAGTAGTCAGGGTAAATTCAAGGACTTTTTCCCTGAAAATTGGCTAATTGACCCCCTGAAAATCGGTAAAACCCCACACCCCACACCCTACGCCTAGGAAAAACTTTGTCAGCAAACCCTAACTATGACCACCGATACTGTCACCACTCCCTCGCCCCAAAAACTCTGGTTAGCAGCCATTAAACCACCAATGTATAGTGTGGCAATTATACCGATTATTCTGGGAACAGCGATCGCTTATCAGGAAACAGGTCTATTTTCTCTGCCGATTTTTGCCACTTTTATCCTCTCAGCTATTTTAATTCTCGCTTGGTTAAATCTCA
The DNA here is from genome assembly GCF_015207185.1 of Microcystis sp. LEGE 08355. Lineage (NCBI taxonomy): Bacteria > Bacillati > Cyanobacteriota > Cyanophyceae > Chroococcales > Microcystaceae > Microcystis > Microcystis sp. LEGE 08355. The sequence continues at coordinate 6,110 of NZ_JADEXI010000051.1, forward strand.
GTAATGATGTTTTTGATGCCGATACCGGGATCGATGTCAATAAGGCACATTCGATCGTTAATTTAACTGGCAATAAATCTTTAATTTTCTGGCTGAGTAATCTTTTTCTATTAGTGGGTATTGCTGGTATTCTTGCTATTAGTTATTGGCGAGGCGATTGGACTATACTAGAATTAATCGCCCTCTGCTGTTTTTTGGGCTATACCTATCAAGGGCCTCCCTTCCGTCTCGGTTATCAAGGATTAGGTGAAATTATCTGTTTCTTTACTTTTGGACCCTTAGCGATTGCCGCTGCCTACTATTCCCAAGCTGGTGCTTTTTCTCTCTCTAGTCTAGCGGCTTCAATTATTATCGGGATTACCACTTCTATCATCCTTTTTTGTTCCCATTTCCATCAAGTTGCCGATGATCTCAAAGCGGGTAAAAAATCACCCATTGCTCGTTTAGGTACTTTAAAAGGTTCTAAAGTTTTAACCGTAGTGACGGTTCTCGTTTACGTTTTAACGGTGGTTTTTGTCCTGCTGCAGGTTTATCCCCCTCTCACCCTCTTAATCTTCCTTAGTCTCCCTTTCGCTTGGCAATTAGTCAACCACGTTAACCAAAATCACGACCAACCTCAGCTAGTCAGTAACTGCAAGTTTATAGCGGTTAATCTTCACTTTTTTAGTGGCATTCTCTTCTCCCTTGGCTATTTCCTTGCTTCCCGTTGATCAACACGATTTTTTTTCTTAAACCCCTTTATCAGTTATCAGTTATCAGTTATCAGTTATCAGATTTGAGTTTTAAGTGTGCAGTATGTATTAAGTGGGAAGTATTTAATACGGCGGATTCAGCCTTAGTCTGGTACATCTTCCAGTTTCCTACTGTCTTTTTACTGTTTACTGATCACTGATTACTGTTTACTGTACCCGATCGAGTTTGCACTTATTAACGGAAAAGTGACAGAATAGGGGGATAGATCGCCACAAATAAAGGTTAGCATGAGTGAACAGCCCCTCGGATCGGTTATTCAAGGTTCCCTGAGTGAAGGTTTAGAAATCCGTCTTTATCCAGATATTTCCGTGGAAGATATGCGCGTCGGTAAATTTTTAGTGGTGCAAGGCACTCGCTCGCGTTTTTTCTGTCTCCTCACCGATGTCTCCCTGGGTAACTCCAGTCCCCGGATTATCGCGAATCCTCCCCATCCCGATGATAGTTTTATGCGCGATGTTTTAGCGGGTAGCGGTACTTATGGTACTATTGACCTATCTCCCATGCTCATGTTTACTCCGACTGGAGGTAATTCTCCCGCAGTTTCTGACACTTCTTTAGGCTCTTTTCAACCCCAAACTAGCGCCGATTTAGAATTACTGCCAGTTAAAACTATTCCCGCGCATTTTAGCCAAGTTTATGAAGCTTGTGAGCAGGATTTTCGCATGGTTTTCGGTTGGGAAGATGATCCCACCAGAAAGAATTTTGCTATTGGTCAACCCCTTGACATGGACGTGCCAATATGTATTAATCTCGATCGCTTTGTCGAACGTAGTAACGGTGTTTTTGGCAAATCCGGGACGGGAAAATCCTTTTTAACTAGATTACTAATTTCGGGCATTATTCGCAAACAAGCAGGGGTTAACCTCATGTTTGATATGCACTCGGAATACGGTTGGGAAGCGATGAAAGAAGGGAAGGAGGTTTCTACGGTGAAAGGATTATGTCAATTATTCCCCGGACAGGTAGAAATTTATACCCTCGATCCCGATTCTACCAAACGTCGGGGAGTACGAGGAGCGCAGGAATTATTCTTAAGTTATAATCAAATTGAAATCGAAGATATTCGTTTAATCGGTCGGGAATTAGGTATCTCGGAAGCTAGTTTAGATAATGCCAATATTCTCTATAACGAGTATGGGGAATCTTGGATCGTTCAGTTATTAAATATGAGTAACGAGGATATTAAAATCTTCTGTACGGAAAAACAGGGTCATGCGGGATCAATTATGTCCCTCCAGAGAAAATTAATGCGTCTAGATAGTTTGAAATATTTAAAAAGTGTTTGTCCCCACAATTATATCGATCAGGTTTTACAAGCTTTAGATGCAGGTAAGCACGTTGTCATCGAATTTGGCTCCCAAAGTAATATGCTTTCCTATATGTTAGCCACCAATATGATCACCCGTCGGATTCATGCTAATTATGTTAAAAAAGCTGAATATTTTTTACAAACTAAAAACCCCGTTGATCGGCCGCAACAGTTAGTGATTACCATTGAAGAAGCTCATCGATTTTTAGATGCTGCGGTGGTACATCAAACTATCTTTGGAACTATCGCCAGGGAGATGCGAAAATACTTTGTTACTCTCTTAATTGTCGATCAAAGACCTTCAGGAATTGATAACGAAGTTATGTCTCAGGTAGGGACGAGAATCACCTGTTTATTAAACGATGAAAAGGACATCGAAGCCATATTTACTGGGGTTTCTGGAGGGGGAAGTTTGCGATCAGTTTTAGCGAAATTAGACTCAAAACAACAAGCTTTAGTTTTAGGTCATGCGGTCCCTATGCCGGTAGTAATTCGTACTCGCGCCTACGATCAAAAATTCTATGCTGAAATAGGTGCGACCGACTGGCGAGAATTACCCGATGAGGAAGTATTAGCGGCGGCCAAAATTGCCAAAGCTGATCTAGGATTTTAGAAAAATTAGTTTTGGATTGTAGAATAGAGTTGGATTGTTTTTACTGTTTACCTCCCATGACCGCTCAAATACCGATCTCGAAGATCAGCTTATACGATCGAGATTTTCAGCTATGGATCGAGACAACCGTTAACCAATTACGACAGGAGGATTTTACCTCGGTTGACTGGACTAATCTGATCGAGGAATTAGGAAGCATAGGAAAAAATAATCGACAGGCTCTCAAAAGTTTGTTAATTCAATTATTAGCTCATCTGCTCAAGTTAGTTTATTGGCAGACGGAAAGAGAGTATAATGCTAATAAATGGGAAGCGGCAATTATTAATTTTCGAGTTCAAATTGCCGATCTGCTGGAAGACAGTCCTAGCTTAAAACCTTATCTCCTCGAAATTTTCGATTCTTGTTATGGAAAAGCTAGGCAAATAGTCTCGAAATTGAGCAAGCAAGAAATTCCCATAGAAGTCATTATTACCCCAGCAGAAACCCTGGATGAAAACTGGTTTCCCTAACTATGCAACAAGGTGATTTAATCGAGATCGAGATTACCGACCTCAACCATACGGGCGAAGGTGTGGGAAAATACCGAGGACAGGTGATTTTTGTACCAGATACGGTTATTGGCGATCGCATTCAAACTCGCATCACCTATATCAAAAAAAGTCATGCGATCGGCAAACTACAAACTATTCTACAAGCTTCTCCCCATCGTATCCGGCCTCGCTGCATCGTCGCTGATAAATGTGGTGGCTGTCAATGGCAACACATCGAGGATCAATTTCAGCTTCAGGTCAAAAAAGAGCAAGTACAAGAGGTATTAACCAGAATTGGCGGTTTTACCGATCCTTTGGTTTATCCTCCCCTCACCGGTAATTCTCCCCTCGCTTATCGCAATAAAGCTACCTATCCCCTCGGATTTTCCCCCACCGGCAATGTGCAAGCAGGTTATTATCGTCGCGGCAGCCATCATCTGATTAATCTCAATCAATGTCCGATTCAAGATCAGGCTTTAAATCCGTTTCTAGCCGAGATAAAACGGGATATTCAGGAGCAAGGCTGGTCAATTTACGATGAAAAGACCCATCAAGGACAATTACGCCATTTATCCCTAAGAATTGGCCGCCACACTGGAGAAGTTTTATTAACCCTGATTAGTACCGATAATAATTTACAGGGAATTGAGGCACAGGCGCGGCAATGGCTGGCAAAATACGGCAATTTAGTCGGTGTAACCGTCAATTATAACCCCGATCGAGGTAATGCTATTTTTGGCGCTCAGACCACAACTATCGCCGGAAGGGACTATGTTAACGAAAAGTTCGCCGGATTAACCTATCAATTGGCTGCCGATACCTTTTTTCAGGTTAATACAGAGGCTGCTGAAGCCTTATTTGCGCTTATTTGCCAGAAATTAGAGCTTAAAGGTGAAGAAATTCTTATTGATGCCTACTGTGGTATCGGTACTTTTACTTTACCCCTCGCTAAACGGGTTAAAGAGGTGATTGGACTAGAATCCTATAGCTTTTCCCTCGATCGAGCCAAAATTAACGCCCAATTAAATAATATTACCAACACAACCTTTATTTTGGGGGCAGTAGAAAAAACTTTACCGCAACTGACAGTTAAACCCGACATTATTCTACTCGATCCGCCCCGCAAAGGTTGCGATCGCTCTGTCCTTGATAGCCTGTTACAGCTGCAAAGTCAACGCATTGTTTATATCAGTTGTCAAAGTGCAACTTTAGCCAGAGACTTGCAATATCTCTGTCAAACAGGCGATTATCAACTGCTAGAAGTGCAAACCGCCGATTTCTTTCCCCAAACTCCCCACGTCGAATGCGCTGCTTTTCTTAGACAAAAAAACACAAATATGGTAGGATGAAATAAGGGGAAAAACCCGACCCTTTAGCCGTTTATGGCTGAAAAGTCAACGGTTAAGGATAATAGCATATTAAGCCCCGTTCCAGTCAACTACTTTTTTGATTAATTACCCGCTCAAAGCTGCCTTGATTCTCGATTGGTGTGTAGATCAATCATAAAAATATCTAATCAATCTCAGAGACATAAAAGGGACAAAATATGACTTATTAGGTATGGCAATCATCTAGATCGACGGTTAAGAGACCTTAATCTTTCTGTAAGAGAACAGTCATTGAATAAAAGCTAGAGGTAAAGCGCGTGATTGCTATTTCACTGCCAACAAGCAAACGAAGTTGGAACACCATGAGTTTCGCTTCCACCTTGTATCTTTGTCCGATTTTAGATTTATTGACCGCTAGTATTCCCGAAGAATTAGAACCAGAAATTAGATTAGGATTGCAAGAAGCTTTAGTTAATGCCGCTAAACACGGCAATCATCTCGATCCCAGCAAAACCGTGGTTGTTCAATTTTCTAGCAGTAAAGACGAGTATTCTTGGGTAATTACCGACGAAGGTTGTGGATTTACGCCAGGTTGTCCCCATCATGGCTGTAGTTGCGATTGTCCCAATTTTCCCCCCGAAGAAGCGGAAAATGGCCGAGGACTGTGTATGTTATATCAAATCTTCGACCAAGTTCACTGGAATCAACAAGGAACCCAACTGAAACTTTGTAAACAAATTAAACAGGAACGCTGGTTTAATTAATGACCGTGACCGTGAGAAGGACAGGGAGGAGCAGAAATCGAGCGATCAAGCCAGCCTGTAGCCTGTTGTAGCCGAGGAAGTGCTTCTTCTGGCTGATTATCTAATAAAAACACCAAAGCCGTCCCTAATTGTTCGGCAGCCCGAGCATTACGATTGGCCTTCAGACGATGCCAGTCAATCGGTGCGATCGCCAAGCGTTCCGCCAAAATCCGCGCCAATTCCAGGGTAGATAGATCATCAACAGTCTGAGATGAGGAAGAGACAGGGGATGGAATCATAATCAAAAGGTTTCGTAAAACCGTAAAATCGTCTATAACTATAGTTTAGACGCAGGAAATACCATCGAGTCCATGTCCTTAGAAGAAAACCCGTACCCTAACGATGAATCGGCAGAATTTACCCAAGCAATTGAAGAAGTCGAAGCGGCGATCGCAACACTAAAAGACCGTTATCGACAGATCAACGAAGCAGAACAGCAAAAAAAAGACCTAGAAGCACAATTTAGCCAAATAGAACCCCAATGGCGGGAAAATCCCCTACCTGAACTAGAAAAGGAATTGTTACAAATTCGCGAACAGATTCAAGAATTAGAGGTAATTTTAGAAAGCAATTTACTCAAAGAAGGGGAATTAAAGCGCCTATTCTGGGAAGGAATCCGTCGCGGACTGCTGGGGGAAGTTTTTTGGCAAATTGTCCGCTTTGGTGGTATCGGAGTCTTACTGGGTTGGATTCTGCGATCCTGCAGCGGGTGATTAACTGCACAGGAGTGGGGTGTGTTGCCTTGAGAAGCTGATTAGGGTTCGGTTCCATCGAGACGGATTTTACAATTATTGGCATTGAGCGTACCTAGAGGATTGCCGTTATAAGTGCCTTGTTTAACTATTCCTAACAGAGAAGCGATAACTATACACTTTCTTTCTTGGTTGGGATAGGGCTCGTCGGCATTGGCGGCGGGATATAATACGATTATCGCTTTATCTTCCGGCGGATCAAACCGGGGGAGCTTACTTTTTGGCTCCTGCGGCACATGACCCCGAAAGGAAAACTGCACCCCCGGACTGCCGCCTAGGGTGGGAAAATTATTCACCACCATAAATACTCCCTGCGGCAGATTTAAGGAACCCGCGTTAGTATTAGTCGCCACTAAACAACCTGGGTCAAGTTTGGAGTCCTTATCTAAAGCAGTTATTTGCGAGTAAACCGTGGGATCAGTGCCAATCCCGTTAGTAAAATTAATCGTGCAAATTCTCCCTAGACGGATGGCTTGTTTTTGAGCATCCCTTAGGGCTGATTGTATAGAATCGGTGGCTTCTTGGACTTTATTGCTATTTAACCAAGCTAATAAATTAGGTCCGGTTAAGGCGGCAAGAATTCCCGCAATTGCCAAAGCTATCAAAATTTCTAACAGGGTAAAACCCTGATTTTTATGATGGACAGTTGAACGACGCATCGGGAATCACCTCGACAGAACTTTCGGCAATAACATTTTCTTGGTTTTGGTAATCATTAGGAGTTTGACCCGTTGCTAACTTGACTTGATAATCAATACGGAGACGATGGGGATTATCCAATTGTTCAGTAATATTAAAAGTTCGAGCGAGAGAATAGTTTTTCCCGACAATTGTTCTTGTCGGTAATTCTTGAGCCGTCGGTATAGTGATGGTGGTCAGGGGAGTATTCGTTAGTCTTCTTCTCAAAGCTGTGCCATAACCCTGATTGATATTTCTACACACATCTGGACTGACATAACTGGGACTGGAAGTCACATCTAAAGTCGAAGCTAAATATTTGACATCCTCAAAATCTTCTTGTATCCAAAAGTTAGCTTGAGCTTGTCTTTCTGCCCGAACTTTATATAAGGCATTCACTGCCATTAACTGTAGGGTTCCTGTTAAGAAAGCGGTAATAACTAAAATGGCAATGATTACTTCTAACATCGAGAAACCTGACTCGGACGACGGTAGTTTTAACGGTATTCCCTTTTCTTTTGATTTCACTTTTCACCCCCCCCGTTTTTCCTGAAAACCACTGACTTTTTTTAGCTATCAACTACAGAGTACCCAGATGATGGGATATTTCTAACTTTAGTCAGGGAATTAATTCCCCGAAAACCCTATTGCTCAAGTGAGTCAGATTGTCTAAACTCTCATGCAGTTAGCATTGTACACTAATCTAGCTTTTGTCTGTGATTACCATCCGCGATCAAGATCACACTTAACCAGTAATATTAGAGCCACTAACAGCTTAACCGCCCAAAATAGCAATGCCTACGCCGATTAATAGAATTAATCCGCCATAAATGACTTCTTGGGGGGGTATTTCACCAAAAATGAACACTCCTAACAGACTAGCGGCGATTGGCTCTAATAAAATTACCATGGTTACTATTGTCGGTGCTACCCATCGCAAAGCCCAGTTAAAGCTAGTATGACCGATTAATTGCGGAAAAATCGCCATCATTAACACATAAACATACACGGATAAGGGATAGCTTTCGTAACCTTGACCGAATAAAAAAATAGAAGGTAATAAAGCTAATCCTGCGGTAGTGTAGGCTACAGTTATATAATTCTTAATATTTAAGCCCTTTCTTTGTGCTTCCCGTCCGAGGAGAATATAACCACTGACGAGAATTGCTCCAATTAAAGCCAAGCTATTGCCCAATAAAGGGTTAGGATAAGAACTACTGACATCTCGATCGGCTAAAACAATCAATAATCCCCCCGTTAAAGCCACAAAAATGCCGATAAAGGTTAATTTACTCGGTTTTTCTCGAAACCACCACCAACCCAACAGGGAAACCCAGAGAGGATTAGTGGTGACTAAAGTGGTAGAAGCGGCGATCGAGGTGTAGGATAGAGAAGTAATCCAAGTAGCAAAATGGAGAGCTAAACAAAATCCTGCCCCCACTGCGTAATAATAGGCTTGAATAGCGACTTTTTGGCGTGATAAGGTCAACCAGTTCGGAATTAGAACGACAGAAGCCAAGATCAGACGGGAAGTCGCTAAAAATAAACTAAATGCGATCGTAGCATTACCTACCGCTTCGATCGCTAACCGGATAAAAATTGCCGATGCAGAAACCGACACCACACCGATAGTTAAAATAAAAATAATTTTGGCGTTAGAAGGGGGCAAAATAGGCTACGCTTACGCGATGTCAATGATGTTATTCACCAGTTATTTTAACCGTAGGCAGTAGCCGGTCGTCAGTAGCCGGTCGTCAGGAGATAGGAGATTATTTTATTTATTCTCCCCACACCCTACACCCTACACCCCACACCCTACACCCCAC
>NZ_JADEXI010000052.1:0-14406 GCF_015207185.1 Microcystis sp. LEGE 08355
GATCAAACTTCGCGGCCTTTTACTGAAAAATGCTGGGGAAAAAGTCGCTAGTGGTCGCTTCACGGCAAAGAGTGACTATGAAGACCAGAAAAATGCTCCTAAAGGCGGTATTTTAGCGCAATATAGTCGCAATTTAAGCCAAGAGGTCAAAAATGGCAAAATTGACCCTGTAATCGGTAGAGAGCCAGAAATCGAGCGAGTTGTCCAAATTTTAGGCCGTCGTACCAAAAGTAACCCGATTTTACTGGGTGAGCCGGGGGTGGGCAAAACAGCGATCGCTGAAGGGTTAGCACAACGCATCCATAATGGCGATATTCCCGAACTTTTGCGGGATAAACAGGTAATTGCCCTCGATATGGGGTCTTTACTGGCGGGAACCCGTTTTCGCGGCGATTTTGAGGAACGTTTAAAGGGTGTGGTGGAGGAAGTTCGCAAATCGGGCAGTATTATCCTGTTTATCGATGAAATTCACACTCTTGTGGGTGCTGGTAGCATGGGAGGAGCCATGGATGCTTCTAACTTGCTTAAACCTGCTTTAGCTCGCGGCGAGTTACAGTGTTTAGGGGCAACGACTCTCGATGAGTATAAACAGCATATTGAGCGAGATGCGGCTCTAGAAAGACGTTTTCAGCCAGTTATGGTGGGAGAACCGACTAAAGAGCAGGCGATCGAGATTTTACAGGGTTTAAAAGCCACCTACGAGGATTTCCATCAGGTAAAATACGATCAAAAAGCGATCGAAGCTGCCGTTAATCTATCCTCTCGCTATATCAATGATCGCTTTTTACCGGACAAAGCGATCGATCTTCTTGATGAAGCGGGATCCCGCACCCATCTACGCTATTCCCTACAAAGTAAAAGTCCTGCGGAGGTTAGGGAAGAATCACCCCTAATTAACCCCGAATCTTTGATTCCCGTGGTAGATGCGGAGGAAATTGCCCAAATTGTCGCCGCTTGGACAGGTATTCCCGTTACCCAATTAACTGAAACTGAGTCAGAATCGCTCTTAAATCTGGAATCTCAACTGCACGAGCGGATTATTGGTCAACAGGAGGCAGTAAATGCCGTTTCTCGTGCCATTCGTCGAGCGCGAGTCAATTTAAAGAATCCTAACCGTCCGATTGCCTCGTTTATTTTTGCCGGTCCCACGGGAGTCGGTAAAACTGAATTAACGAAAGCCTTAGCTAAGTTGCTCTTTGGCTCGGAATCCAGTATGATTCGCCTAGATATGTCGGAATTTATGGAATCCCACACGGTTTCTAAGTTAATTGGTGCGCCTCCCGGATACATCGGTTACAATGAAGGCGGTCAGTTAACGGAAGCAGTGCGTCGTCAACCCTATAAAGTAGTTTTGTTTGACGAAATCGAGAAGGCACATCCCGATGTTTTTAATCTTCTCCTGCAACTGTTAGAAGATGGTCATTTGACCGATTCCCAAGGTCGTCGGGTGGACTTTAAGAATACCCTAATTATTATGACCTCGAATATTGGCTCAAAAGTCATCGAAAAAGGCGGTAATAGCTTAGGATTCGAGATTGCTGACGATTTTGCTCAATCGCACTACCAACAGATTTCTAATCGGGTGACAGAGGAGTTAAAACAATATTTCCGTCCCGAATTTCTCAACCGTCTCGATGAAATCATTGTTTTCCGACAGTTAACTCGCGAAGAAGTTACCCAGATTGCCGATATTCTGATCGCAGATCTAGCCAAACAATTGACAGAAAAAGGTATTTCTGTGGAAGTTACCGCCGCTTTTAAGGATTTGGTCATCAATGAGGGTTATGATCCTAGCTACGGTGCGCGGCCTTTACGTCGTGCTTTAACTCGACGCTTAGAGGATAGTTTAGCGGTCGCGATGTTATCGGGAAAAGTCAATTCTGGAGACCATGCGATATTAGATGTAACTGCTGAAGCTGTGGTGACAGTCTCTAGTCATCGGCGCTCCGAGCAGAACAATATTCTCTCGCAATTACAGTTACAACCAGTGGGTTAATCCGCTCAAAAATTGCTTTTTTTCGGGGTTGAACATTTTTCAACCCCGATTTTTATCATCTAAGTAGCTGGTTATAATTAAATTAAAAATGGATTTTAGGTTCGATCCCCCCTGCCCTCCTTGATAAGGTAGGGTTGATTCATGAATCAACCCTACTATTTAGGGGACAAGCGTTCTTGAATTTGATTAATTGCCCAGCTTAAAATCGCCCCCGCAATTAAAATACTAATAGCAGGATTGAATAAAGGCAGCCAAAGACGCTGAAAAAGTTTAAATCCTAGGGGAATTCCCGTGGATTCACCGATAACAGCCACGGCAAACCAGAGAAAACCCGCTATTACCAAAAACACATCAAATATTAAGATTCTATTCAACCACTTGACCAATTGCTCTTTCATTGCATCAAAAACTTAGGTTATTTATACAGTTCATTCAGGAAAAAGTATAGCACTGTCACCTTAATCCCAAGCTCTCCAGAGCCAAGCGAGTCCGGCAGTAATGATTAAAACTTTAGTTAACCAATCTCCCCAGCGCACATATAAAGTTCTTGTATCCCGTCGATAAATTGTTTCGCTATGGATTTGATATCTATCCAGATCCGATAGCCAAAGCTGATTACCGTGGGGATCGACAAAAGCAGAATAACCCGTATTGGTGGCCCGGGCCATCCATCGATCGGTTTCGATCGCTCGCATGGTATCCTGAGCATGGTGTTGAGCGGGCATGGCGTGGCTATAATGGGCGTTATTAGAAGCAGTAATAATAAATTCGCCTCCCCTAGCAGTTTGACGGCGAAAATGTTCGGAAAAAGCCGACTCGTAACAAATGCCCACAATGATTTTACCGAAAGGACTGTCAATAATTTGAGCGGCATCTCCCGGGATTAAGTGCGCTTGCAAGGGAGAAAGGCGATCAACAATTCCGCCCAAAATTTCCTGAAAAGGAACGTATTCGCCTAAAGGCACGAGAATTACTTTATCATACCGACTAATCACCCGTCCCTCGCCATCAATGGTCAAGAGACTATTGTTATAACCCTTGTCCACCTTGCCAAATGCACCTAACCAGATCGGCGTTTTTTTGGCTAAAATTGCCGAATAAATCGAGCTATTATTGACTAAGTTCTCCCAATAGTAGGGTAAGGCCGTTTCAGGAGTTAAGACGGCATCTACTCCTCGATCGGCGAGAATTTGATAACCAGAGGTGTAACCTTCGATCGCCTTTTGAAATCCTAGGGGCGAAAGTTTAATCGTGTTGGGAATATTGCCCTGAATTACGCCAATTTTTATCCCTAAATCCCTTGACTTTTCGATCGGTTTATGGTATAGGTTCCATCCCCAGAGATGCAGGCTCAAACAAATAAGCAGGGGTAAAGAGAGAAAAGCGAGATTTTGCCGCGATTGACGGATTAGGAGCAAGCTTTCGGCGATTAAACCGTTAACTGCCACAATTGCCGCCGTTACCGTCGTAAAACCCGATAATTTGCCCAATTGCAGAATCAATAAATTATGGGGACTTTGACTATAAGCAAGGGTAGTCCACCAGAGAGGGGATTGACTCCAGAGAGATTCTAACCCACACCAGAGGGCAGTACCGATGAAAACCCGTAGGAGGGCATCCCGAAAAGATGACTGATTAACACTTTTGTTGACATAAAACATGACTAACGTCCAAGTTAGCACGATCGCCGTTCCCCAAAAAGTAATAAACAACCAACAAAATAGGGCAATTAACAAACTCGCTAACCAGGGGACACCCATCCACGTCATCGGGTGAATTCCCGTGATCCAGAATAAAGCGAGGCCATGGTAGGCAAAACCCCAGCCAAAACCGTATAAAAGCGGTTTTTTTAGGGATTTTTCCGCTAATCTCACAACAATCCACAGGGGGACGAGAGAAATCCAAGCGAGTAACCACCAAGAAACCGGCGCTACTGTTAACCCCATCCCCACACCGGCCAAAATTGCCCAGAGAAAACGCACCATCTTTCACTCCAGTGAGGTTAAACTCCTCTGACCTACTAGATCAGAGTAGCTAGAGGGAAGACAAAAAACAAGAGACACACAGAAGTTTTTCAGCACATCTACAATAGATCAGTTAGCGAGTAAAAAAGCCCCTCGATCAGATGCTAAGTAGGGAGGCACAATTATTTGTAGGATGGGTTAGCGGTAGCGTAACATGAGCGGGCGTTGGGTTTCATGCTTCAACCCAACCTCCGTTCATCTAGAGGGAAGACAAAAAACAAGAGACACAGAAGTTTTGGCTACATCTACAATAGATCAGTTAGCGAGTAAAAAAGCCCCCCAATCAGATGCTATGGCAAGCTATAGACTCAGACAAACAGGGAGATGAGGAATGTCACCCTCACCCTGAAAGCCTAAACTCGGACTGAATAAGTGATTGAATACATGGATAATTTTAATCCCAAAATAGCTACTCTGGCTCTTGTCTTGAATGTTGAGGAAAATCTCGAAGATATTTTTGGGAAAATAGCTAGTATGAGCGCTCATCAATTGCGAGCGCGGCACTGTTCAATTATGTTAAGCTCTCCACAGGAATTAAAAGGGGAAATTACCGATTATCTAGAAGTTTTTGCCCATTATGATGCTCTATCACCTTTGGCTGATCAAGAAATAATTAAACTCGATCAAGTTATTGCCGATACTGTAGCGACTACAGGAAAACCTTTACTAATTAAGGATATCACTCGATCGCCATTTGCCAGTGCAGCCCCTTATCCCAAAAGAGCAAATAATAATAGTTTTATATCCGTACCGATTATTCTGAATCAGCAGGTAATCGGAGTAATTAATCTCAGTTTTCCCCTAGACAAAAAACATTTTGAACCATTAGATTTAGAAATCTTGCAGTTATTCGCTCAACAGGCGGCCCAATCCCTGCAAATTTTTCATTTGCAAGGGATGTTAAAATCTCGTTTTGTGGCCATGGCAGTGACTAGAGAAATAGCAGAAATTCAGTGCGAACATTCGATCGCTGTTCATCCTTATCCCCCGAAATTAGCCAAAATTGTCGCTAAGGCTTTTTTTAAAGAATTAACTCAGGCTGGTTTTGGAACTCATCAAGTTATTGAGATTGCTAATGAGGTTTTGAATTTACTACAAAAGACTCTTAATAAACATAAAAATCGTCTGGAAGGAAAAGATTAAGCGCTATTCAAGGGTTAAAATTGACTAACTTGCCACTCCGGTGCAGTGCCAAGAAGTAATTGAGATAGTTAACAGCTTAATTTACTGATTACCGCTGCCGTCCTGCCGTCCTAATTCATAGACACCAGAGGCAACACAGGCGAGAATACCGACACTAATCGGCCAACTTTTTCCTAAACTAATCTCGATTAACCAATCGGAGAAACCGCCGAGGATGAGAAAGGGAATAATACTAAAGATAGAGGCATAAAAAGCATTTTGTGATTCTCTGGCGATGCGAGTTTTTTCAAACTCCTCTAGGGAAGTATAGAGGAAACGCTCGGCAAAATTAAACCAGCGATAGAAAATTTCTATAAACCAATTTCGCACCCCAGCTAACCCCAAATATAATGCTAAAGACCAGAGACAGCTACCGGCAATAAAGGCCGGGGAAATATTGATAGTGAAGGGCAGAAAGTCGATTACCATAAATGAGAGCCACAGAAGTGGTAAATTTGAGCGAACGGCTTGATCAATCTTAACAAGTCTTGACCCTGGCACCAAAAAGTTGATATCCTCACCCCCGGGGCCGGACGGTGATTTCCAAACCTGACCATTTGGGTTTCTGCTTGCGATCCCTGGGGGGGGGTTTCCCAGCTGCCTTATGCCATTTTTCTTTATTCGTGTCCCTCACCCCCGCTCCTCTCCCTTTCTGGGGGTGAGGGAAATTCACTATCTCTGTCATTACTTTAGAAAAATGCTATGACATTCTGGCATATATCCTGTAAATGCGCTAGTATTTAACAGTAAATCCAACCTAGAACGGCGGAGTTTCAGACCCAATTTTTTTGATGAAAAGTTTTTTTAAGAAACCTTATCGGTTAGGAATTTTGATGCTTGTCTCGACAAGTTTAATGGCCTGTAGTGCCTTAAACTATAGCTCTTTTGAGGAACTCGTATCATCTTTCTCTCCCTCTCCTTCTCCTTCTCCTTTAGATGCGGCAACTTTACTTGTTTTAGAGAATAAAATCTATCAACAGGTCAATCGCTATCGTCAATCTCGTAATTTATCTCCCCTACTGTTAAATCGAGCAATTTCGCAACAGGCAAGATTACATAGCCAACGTATGGCCGCGGGTTTAGTTCCTTTTAGTCATCAAGATTTTGACAAAAGAGCGCAAACTATTGGCGTTTCCGTTCCCTATCAAGCGGTGGGGGAAAATCTGGCAGTTAATCAAGGTTATGATGACCCAGTAATGATTGCTGTGGATGGCTGGATTAAAAGTCAAGGTCATCGGGAAAATATGGAGGGAGATTTTGATAGTACTGGGATTGGAGTAGCGACGGATAATCAAGGGAAATTATACTTTACTCAAATATTTCTAAAACGTCAATCCGCTCCCGTTTCTACTAATCCTCTTAGCTACGATCTTATCGGGAATCAATCTTTTTTTATTACCCTCGAACAAAATACTAATTATCAAGTTAATCGCTACCGAATTTCTCAAAATTTACCGCCCCTACGTCTCGATGCTCGCGTTAGTCATGAAGCTCGCTTATTTAGTCAAAAAATGGCCAATAAACAGGCTCCTTTTAGTCATGATGGTTTTGAGGGAAGAGTCAAGGCAGTACAAAGGATGATCCCTTTAGAAAAAATGGGCGAAAACTTGGCTTTTATGAAGGGATATCCTGACCCTGTTGCTGTTGCCGTCAAGGGTTGGATTAATAGTCCTGGTCATCAAAAAAATATGGTTGGTGATTATAATCTCACTGGTATCGGTATCGCTAAAAATAATGCTGGTGAATATTATTTTACACAACTTTTTGTTAAAAAGCGTTGACAAAATGACCATGATGATATTTAAATTTAATTATCAGTTTTTAACTATCAGCCTTTTCAGTTATCAGTGTTCAGTTATCAGTTATCAGATTTGAGTTTTCAGTGGACAGTCTTAAGTAAGGAGTATTAAATCGCATTAACAGTGCTGTCTTTTTACTGTTTACTGTTTACTGTTTACTGATCACTGTTTACCAGCAATTCTAAATTTGCCCTGTAGCAAGGCTTTTGGGAGTTAGTTCGCATAATACGGGGTAAAATTCAATGGGATGGCGAATTTCATTTCACAAGTCTTCAGGCTTTTGACGTGATAGTACACCCAAAGTTGCGCCAAAAATCCCCCTTTAAAATGTTCTTTAAATCCCTAAAAGGCTTGCTGTGTCTAAAACTGAGAATTGCTGACTGTTTACTGTTTACTGTTTACTGTTTACTGTTTACTGTTTACTGATAACTGATAACTGAAAAAAGCTCTCCTATCTTCTAAATATATGAACTTAGACAATTTTCAAGTGTGCGATCGAGATTTAAGTGATGACCTATTATCCCGTTATCTAGGGGTTAATTCTATCGCTGTAGATACAGAAACTATGGGATTAATTCCAGGGCGCGATCGACTGTGTTTAATTCAACTCTGTGATCCCAGTGGTTTTGTCACCGCTATTCGCGTTTTTAGGGGGCAAACAGAGGCTCCTAATCTCAAAAAGGTCATGGAGGATGAGCGGATAGAAAAAGTCTTTCATTTCGCCCGTTTTGATGTGGCTCAACTGTCCCATACTTTTGCCATTGCCACTCAACCGATTTTCTGCACCAAAATCGCCAGTAAACTCGCTCGGACTTATACCAGCAGTCACGGTTTAAAAAGTCTCGTGCAGGAATTGGAAGGCATAGAATTAGACAAAACCGCTCAAAGTTCTGATTGGGGAAATGCCGCTAATCTTACTCCAAAACAACTGAGTTATGCTGCTAACGATGTGCGCTATTTACTGTCAGTGCGAGATAAACTAATTGTGATGCTGCAAAGGGAAGAAAGATGGGAATTAGCCCAAAAGTGCTTTAGTTGTATCCCCATCTTCACCGCTTTAGATTTACAGCAATACAAAGATATATTTGAGCATTAGTCGGCAAAAGTTACGGTCTATTTAATAAGTAAATAGAAGAGAGATTTTGTCTTTGATCCCCCCTGCCCCCCTTGATAAGGGGGGTGCCGATAGGCGGGGGGATCGCCCTTGATAAGGGGGGTGCTGATCCGCCCTTAATCCCCCCTTAATAAGGGGGGTATCTGACAACTTTTAACACCCACCTACTTAGTATGATTGACTCCCAATCGAACTTTAAAAACCCAGTTATGGATTGTTTCTCTCCATCTCCCCCACTTCCCACTTCCCCACTTCCCCACTTCCTCCACTTCCCCCACTTCCCCCACTGATCACTGAAAATGCTCCCTAGGGCTAAAAGCTGCCAAGATCACAAAAAAGACCGCTATGATCCAAAATAGAAATCATCGTCATTGGTAGAGAATAGGTAAAAAATCTATGACATCTTATGCGGCCTCCTCTGCACGAGCCGAAATGAGCGAACTTCGGCGCCTAAAAACCCTACTACCTCCAGAATTACAAAGTTGGGTAACGGTAGAAGGTTCCACAGAGGTTAATCCCCCCCTGATCCGTTGTGAAGAAATTGGCAGAGATGAGGTAGAAATTCAGATAGATTTAGCCAAATGGGAAAATTTAGCCATTGATCAGCGTAATTTGCTCTTTTGGCATGAAGTGGCCAGGATTCAAAATGATAGTATTCCCCGGGAAGGCTGGGAAATGGCCGCCCTCGCTATTGGCTTAGGTGGTGCGGTGGGGGAATTATGGGTACAGGACGGGTTATTATTGCTTTTGGCTATGGGATTATGTGGGATTTCCGGTTATCGTCTCTGGCGCAAAAATAATGGCGATAAAATTCTCAAAGAAGCGATCGAAGCCGATGAAAAAGCGATCGCCTTGGCCACTCGTTTCGGTTACTCTCTCCCCAACGCCTACAAGAGCCTAGGCAGTGCCTTTAAAACCCTAATCGAACAAACACCTAACCGTCGTCTGCGTAAGCGTTATGAGACCCGTTTAGATGCGCTGAGAAAGAGTGCAGCCAAAGCGAAGGCCCAAACCCAAGGGCGTCCGCCCCTAGGTGAGATTCGTTAGCCGATAATTACAGGTAATCTTTGACATTACCCATTGGTATTTGGGGAAAAGTGTAGTAAACATTTAAGTAGGTCATCAGGCCTTGCTCATCTATCAAACCACGTCTTTGTGTCGATGACTTCCCAAATCCCTGAAACACGTTTTCTGATCATTCCGATGGAGTATCCGGTTTTGCGGATGCCCGATCGCTTGACTGTCCTGGAAGCAGTACAGTTTAAGGATATCTTTCACCATCTCATCGCCCAAACACCCACTCCCGAAAAACTCATTGTTGATCTGAATGCCACTCAATTTATGGATAGTAGTGGTGTGGGTGCTTTAGTGCATAATCTCAAAGCGGCTAGGGAAAAAAATATCGAGTTAGTGCTGGCTAACGTCCATCCCCCAGTGATGGGGGTTTTATCGATTACGGGACTAGATCAATTATTCACTTTCCAAACCTCCCCCCTAGCAGCCCAAGAAAAGGGCTTTACTGCCAATGAAAACCATCTACCGGAAACCCATCCCTCGATTCGCAGTTGATTAAAGCGCGGTCTTGACATTCTTGGTGGGACCGTGGGTTTATTAATTACGGGGGTTATTTTTGTCCCCATTGCCATCGCTATTAAGTTAGACAGTCCGGGTCCAATTTTTTTCAGTCAAACCCGCTGCGGTTGGTTGGGAAAGGAATTTAAAATTCTTAAGTTTCGTTCCATGTGTGTGGATGCAGAAGCACTCAAGGATAAAATCCCTAATCAAGCGGAGGGAGCTTTTTTTAAAAATAAAAATGATCCCCGGATTACCCGGGTAGGAAAATTTTTACGTCGTACCAGTTTAGACGAATTCCCCCAGTTTTGGAATGTGATCACCGGTGAAATGAGTCTTGTCGGCACTCGTCCCCCCACACCCGATGAGGTGGAACGCTACGATGTTCCCCAATGGCAACGTTTAGATGTAAAACCCGGTATGACGGGAGAATGGCAGGTGAATGGTCGCTCTCGGGTGCGTAATTTTGAAGAAGTAATTCAACTAGATTTGCGCTATCAAGAAAATTGGAGTTTAGGCTACGATCTACGACTGATTTTTAAAACAATTTTGATTCTCTTTCAAAAAAACAGTGGTGCCTTCTGAAGTCTTAAATTCCCCTTCTTTCCCCCTCCAATTCCATCTACAAGTCCAGACGGAATTGGCAGCTTTAATCCCAGTCCTACAATGGTTTGAATCTCACGGCCGCTCTTTTCTACCCGACTCGGTGCTTTGGCAGTGTAAGGTGGCTTTAGCAGAAGGATTTACTAATGCTGTCCGTTACGCTCACCAACATTTACCACCGACCACACCGATCGATCTAGAATTAACTTTAAAGTCCCATTCTCTAGAAATAAGAATATGGGATCACGGTCAACCTTTTGATCTGCAAGCAAAACTTGATTCTCTACAACAACATCCCCTCGCACCTTTGGACATGGAAAGCGATCGAGGATTACTTTTCATGCGTTCTCTTACTGATATT
This sequence comes from Microcystis sp. LEGE 08355, assembly GCF_015207185.1. Taxonomy (NCBI): domain Bacteria; kingdom Bacillati; phylum Cyanobacteriota; class Cyanophyceae; order Chroococcales; family Microcystaceae; genus Microcystis; species Microcystis sp. LEGE 08355. The sequence goes on from NZ_JADEXI010000052.1 coordinate 10,652, forward strand.
TTACAATATATCCGCACTGGCGAAGGGAGAAATTGTTTAATTCTCCAGAAAAGTTTTTAAGTCAATTTATCCCCTGCTAGAAACTCCGTCAATGGTGCAGGTTTCCAGACGAGAAAAAAGAATTATGCCACCCCCCACACCCCACACAAGGGTGGGGAGATGTCCCCAGGGTGCTTTGAGAGAGAAAGTAATTTGATCGTAGTATAACCACTTGTTATTAACTCGCCAACGGACTTTTGACCCAAAATCGTTCCATTTTTGTTGATCATAATTACCGCTTCCTCCCAAACTTTCATAGATTCTTTTCTGAACAGATAGACCGAATTTTCCCTGACTATATTTTAACCAGAGTTGATTGATAGTGGCTAAATCTTCACAGGGAAAGTTATCTATGTCTTCTATCTTAAGATATTTTTCTTTAGTTCGATCGGCAACTTTTAAGAAGAGATTAGCCGTTTCTTGATCTGCCTCTTGCCATTTTTCTTGCGCTAAGAAATCCCGTAGGTTAGTGTAATCAATTTCCTTGGCACTTTTGAGGTTAATTTCCTCCCTGGTGGCGGCTGGAAAAACTGGCAAAACCGTTTCTTGAATTGTATTCTGTGATCGGGGTTTTGGCGGAATCACGAAGGCTAATTTTACTGCTAACTCTTGCAGGACTTCCCCGGCTGATTGATAACGTTTTTTGGTGCCAAATTCAATTAATTTATCTAAAATTTTACCTAATTCAACACTAACAGGATTATTAATCAGGTGCTGTCTCCATACCCATTCATGTTCACTCACATCGAATAATTCAAAGGGAGATATTCCCGTTAATAAATAGATACAAGTGACTCCCAAACTATATAAATCACTGCTATTAATCGCTTTGCCATTACTTTGTTCTGGAGCGATATATCCCGCCGAACCGATCACTGTTCCTGTCAGGGAAAGGTTAGCAATGGGCATGAATTTAGAGGCACCAAAATCCACTAAAATTATTTTATTATCGCTGCGTCTCCTAATTATATTAGCTGGTTTAATATCCCGATGAATGACTCTTTTAGCATGGATAAAATCAAGAATTGGCAAAATTTCTAATAAAAGATGTTTGATCTTTTCTTCATTGAAAACTCCCTCGCTTTGTAATTCTTGTTCTAGATTTTCTCCCTCAATATATTCTTGAACAAGATATTGTCGCCCATCATTGCTGGTAAAATAGGCATAGAGGGAGGGAATTTGTGGGTGTTGACCCAGATTATCTAAACTAATCGCTTCTTCTTTAAATAATTCCGCCGCTTTCTTGAGAGCATTACTGCCTTGAGCGCTAGGAAAAAATTGTTTAATCACACAATAAGGTTTAGAAGGTTTATCCTCATCAATTGCTTGAAAAGTTTTACCGAAACCTCCTTGACCAATTAATTTTATAGCACGATAACGATATTTTAGTAATAATTGAAAGCGACATTTTTGACAGAATTTATCTGTAGGATCATTGTTATATAGACAATCGGGATTAAGACATAAACTCATGGCTTGTTTAAACAGGGATAGGGAAGATGTTTCAGTGAGCAGTAAACTGATAACTGATAACTGATAACTGATAACTGATAACTGATAACTAAATCGAGGTTTCTTCCTCTAGCCAAATTTCTGGCTGTTGATTTAATAAAAGCTGGGCTGCCTCTAACATATCATCAACAATATCCCGCAAATCTTTCTTATTATCGATATAAGCTTTTAACGCCTCCATCGGATCTAATTGATTACCCACCCCTAATTCTGGTAAACGGGGACGGGTTAATTGACTAATTAACTCGGCACGAATACTATAGCTATGGGCAGGTTTTAACGCCTCGTCAAGCTGATTGGTGTTGATTAGTTCTAATTGTTCACTGCGAATTTTATAAACTAAGCGGATAACTGCTTCCTGAATATCGTGTTTTTTGAGAGCTTTCAGCAATTCTTTTTGGGGGTTTTCTGCCTCGGAAACATCCACTTCGATGGAACGGAAAGGACGCACGGGTAAAGGACAAAATTCCCATTTAACCTCTCCTTTAGCCACTTCTATTAAAACATAGCCTTTATCTTCTTTTTCCTCGCTAAAATCCACTCGATCGATGCTCCCCGGATAGACAATGGGCGGATCATTGCTAGGATTAAGATTTTGATGTTTGTGAACATGACCGAGGGCAACGTACTCGAATTGTGGACGATTTAGCAGGGATAAAGGTACGGTAAAACCTTTACCAACCGCTAAAAATCTTTCTGCTCCTAAACTAGCTCGATCGGCCATTAAATGGGCTAATAAAACTGTTGGTAAACTTGTATCTAATTGGCGAATTTCTCCTTCTAAAACCGGTTCCAAACGGTTAATTAACAATTCATTTACCCCACTCAAGGATAAACCCTCGGTTTCGGGACGGGTTAAGAGAGTGGCCCGGGTTAACCAGGGTAAAGTAATGACTTGGATATCGCCATTGCGGGTGGTGATGCGATGGGTGGTCAGGCGATCGCCAACAATAAACCCCGGCACCGCTAGGGTACGATAGATGGAGAGACTGACACCGCCATTACCCTGAGAATGTTGATCGTGATTACCCACTAATAACACCGTCGGGATATTAGCATCGGCAAGACGACGGAATTGACTGGCAAAAGCTTCGTGAACAAAAGGAGGAGGAGTGGCATCGGGAAAGGCATCTCCCCCAAAAAGAACTAGATCCACAGGGGAGGCAATAGCCCGATCGATACAGAGGCTTAAACTGCCCATAAAATCTTCTAAACGCGTGTTTAATCCCGTTTTTGGATTTAAACGTCCATGGGAAAAACCGCTCCCCATGTGAATATCCGATAAGTGCAGTATTTTAATCATAGTAAAGGAAAAACAGGCGTAATTAAGTACACCTGTTCAGGATTATTTTCCTAATTTTTTATCGCCATCTTGACGACGGCGATCGCGCCATTCTGTAGTCGTCAGGTAGAGAATGCCACCACTGACGACAACGAGGAGAATTAAGGCGACTAGAAAGAGAGTGTTGAGAATCAAAGATGTTTCCATGGTATCTATAGATTACCTAGAAACCGTTACGACCCCAAACCACCATGGCGATCGACCAAGTGAACAGGGCGAGAATGCTAACCCAACCAAGTGTCAAAATATCCATAATTGCCTTTGTTAAACGAATTACCTAGGAGTTGACACTCTCCGCCCTAAAAGTGCGGAGATTCTTGGGCTGAATCTTGCCGCTACTAGCAAAGCTAATTTTGGTCTTACAGTTTCATGTCTAGTCCGACTACACCTACAAGGTAAGCACTCTTAAAGACTACTCCCCAAGCGTAAATTTCTGTGTGTCCCACAGTATTTAATTGTTTTTCGCTCTTACCATGTGGACTTACGATGAAAGCTTTTGTACCAGTGATGGTTAGAGATTTAGGGATTACGGAGTGTCGCTTGTTTCCTGCGTTCCCAAAGTCAACGACTCAATTTAATGCTAACATAAAGTCGCCCTAAAGGGCGAGGTTTTCAACCCGAATTTTCGATAATACTCCATCAGTGACTCCGTTTTAGAGAGGCGATCGTGCAAATTACGCTCAAGGAAAGAATCGAATCCATACAGGTGGGGAGTATCTCGGCTCTGGCTTTCCTGGTTCCCTATCTGCTATTTTTAACTGTTGATCGACTATTGTTAGGGGAATCCCTCACAGTAATTGGCGCTTTTGTCAAGATATCCGGGGCGATAATGAGCGGATTTCTCTTCGGTGTCACCTATCGT
>NZ_JADEXI010000053.1:0-14365 GCF_015207185.1 Microcystis sp. LEGE 08355
CGGTTACTGGGTGTGGGGGTTTTTCTCGTCTAAATCCATCCCAACCAAATTTTTTCACCAGTCTTTCGATTTCCTCGTCTTCGGTTCCCATCATAAATGTGCCGCCGGGGATTTCCATCAATTCCAATTCGACTCCCTCGGCTAGTTTTTCGACAATGCCTTCTGTTCGCCTTTTTTCCTTTTTAATTACCCAATTTACTGGTTCAAAATAACTTTGAGACTGACGTTCTATGGTTGCTAGGGTAAATTCAAAGGTACGGGTTTCTAGGATTTCGATGGTGGCAACGTCAAAGATAGAGGTTTTTAAGGGAGGTGGCGAGGGTTGAGGGATTGGAGGGGGATTAGAAATATTAACGGCGATTTCTTCGGCAAATTCTGCGTATTCTCCCCCCAGATTGCGTAAGACTTCGATGCTGACTTGAGCAAAGGGAAGAATTTTTTCTCTTTGTTCTGGGGGATAGGTGGGTAATAGGGTTAATAAAGCGGCAAAACTGCGGATAGGACTTTTAATTTCCCCGGCAATATATTGGGAAATAGCATCGAGTACCTTGATAGTTTGTCGCCTACCGATAGCATCATTTAATACTTGACGTACCCCGGGTAAAAAGTCATAGACTCGATACTGTCCTTCTTCATTTTCTACAATCGGTTTTAATAGACCTCCCATATAAAATTCTGCCACATGAACGGGACGCACTTCGTTTAAAAGAGTTTTACGAATAAGATTGACCACCTGCATACTTACCGGGGCAGCTGCCATCATTTTTGCTAATTTTTTGGCTGGTTCTGACGCGGTGGCAAAAAATCGCTCGACCATTGCCTCGGCCTTATTTTTAATGCTGTTTTTATCTTCGCTGTCTTGCTTATTTTCCTCTGTGGATATAGGGGGAATTTCGATAATTTGTTGTTGAATAAATTCTAAATCAAATAAAAAGGCGGAAATCTGAGCATTACCTGACCCGGCGACAACTTTTGCCCATTGTTTGAGGACTTCTGTTTCCAAAGTGATTACGGGAATAAGAAGGGTATTTTGCCAGTTAATCGGTAGCCATTGGGGATAATTTTTTAAGATTAATTTCGGATTGGGAACACCAGCAGTTAAAGCAGTGGTAAAGAGTTTACGTCCCCGTCCTAGTTGGGTACTATTCCATAATCTTTCGGGGAAAAGTTGCAGAATAGCGGTGGGTTGTTTTTCTGACCAATCTTTTAACCAAGGATGAATTAAGGCTTTTTGCCAGAGAGGAGAAACACAATCACTGACTAACAAAACTAATCCCCGTCCCCTGGGATGAATAAGTTCTTTATGGGAGTGATAACGTTGTCCCGGTTTACCTTTTTTTCTGCGTCTTACTAACTGTAATTCTTGATTATTTGAGGTTGATAGATGCCAAACTCTGACGGTTTTAAATGCTCCTTGATTTTCTAAGAGATTTTGTAACTCATTAATTAATTCTCGCCAAATAAAAGAGGATCTAGATTCTTCTACTACTAATTCGAGGGTTAACCAGCGTTCCGGTTGGGGTTTAGTCACGGGTAGCCAAATATCCCTTTCTGCAATAAAAGAAGCGGTTGCTTCTTCATCTAAAATCGTTTTAGTCGCTGAGGAAACTTTTAGCATGAAAGGACGCAAAGCGCGACTAATAAAGAGTGCTGTCTGTAGTGCCGCAGCAGCAGGAACTTGAAAAGGAAAGCCTTGGATTAGGGTGGGTTTTTCTATTTCTTTGGGGAGAGATTCTTCGGTAATAACATCGACATTTGGCTGGGATTTTGATAGGTTATCTTCTGGAATCTCCTCTAAGTTTTCCTCTATTTGATTAGAAGTTGATGAATATATTGGCTGTTTATTTTCTGGAAATATTGGCGGTGATTGCAAGTCTTCAACACCCATTTGTAAGGCCAACCAGATACTATCAGCTACATCTTCATCACTGAGTTGTAACCGTTCGAGTAGTCCTGTTTGCTCTAGATAATCTAATAGTTTTTTAATTGATGAATTGGATGGGGATTCACTCATCTTCTACCCTCCCCAAATCTTTCAAAAGTTGATTAATCAGGTCATCTTCAGTTGATATAGCTCCTTTTTTGACCATAAAAATAGCATTAAGTAATTGATCCGTGGCTAGGGTTTGTGAATTGCGCTTTTGAATGAAGTTATCAATAAGTTTATCGATGTCTGGATTGTTAGCAATTGTTTCTTCTAAATGTGCCTCAATTATTTTAATTAAGTCGGGTTTTTTCGGCTCTTTCATGGTTAAACGGAGACAACGACGCAAAAAAGGTGGGGGAAAGTCTCGTTCTCCATTGCTAGTTAAAATCACAAAAGGAAAAGCATTACAGATAACTAAACCATCTTTTATAGGTGTTTTTATATCTTTCTGGGTAATGTCGGTTGTATCGGTATAAGCAGTTCGTACTTCAACCCTTGGGACTTCTTCTTTTAGCCTAACTAATTCGGGGATTTCAAAGCGTCCTTCTTCAAATAAGGTGAGTAAATCATTGGGTAAATCGATATCACTCTTATCAATTTCATCAATTAACAGTACTCTTGGCTTTTCCGACTTTAATAGTGCGGTTCCCAAGGGTCCAAGGGTAATATATTTTTCAATCTGTTTTAATTGGTCTTTTCGTTCTTCTGGGGTTAATTCTTTTTGCTCTCGTTCCAGTAATTTAACTTCCTGTAATCGACCGATCGCATCATAGTTATAAAGTCCATCTTTTAGGGTAGTATGGGTGGTAATCGGCCAGTATAATACTTCTCCTAATTTTAATTCCTGGGCGACTTTATAGGCAAGAGATGACTTTCCTGTCCCTGGTTTGCCGGTTACTAATAAAGGTCGCCGTAAATACAAGGCTGCATTGACCATTTTAATTTCTTCTTCGCGCACTAGAAAGGTTTCTCCCCGATGCTTACGACGACTTTCTCCCGGTTGCTTTTCTTTGCCAAAAGGTCGCCAGCTGGGGGTTTCTAGTGATGACCAATCGTAGTCTATGGGATCCTGATTTCCTGTAAAAATTTTCCAGTCTTTCATGATTCAATTTATGGCATCAAAAGTGGATAGTTGGGGGGAACAAGCTGGTAGTCATCCCAAAGTAATGATAGATGATTCCCAATATGATTATCTTCTAACCAAGCGGCGGAACGTCTATTTTTAATTATTTCTGGTAATTTCTCTAGTGGACATTGACAGATAGGGTCTAATTTTTCCTGACAGTTAAGTTCTGGGTTAGCATCGGGTCGTATCCACAGAGATAAAGGGATTCCAGTTTCGTATAAAATGGCTAGAATATTTTTTAACTCTAAGGAGTTTTCTTGACTGAGATTAGTTAACCTTGAACCGATAACATTATTAAATTTATGATATTTGAATATTTTATTCAGACGGTCATTATTTGCCAGAGCTTTTTTAAAAATAACTGTTTGCTGATTGTTTGATTCGATCAGTTTTTGGATTTCTTCTTCACACTTTAAGATTTGGGTGAGATTTTGCTGCTGTATATTCCGAAAAAGTTGGCATTTTTTCATCCATAAATAGCTTTGTTGATTGTTGATATTTTCGGCTGTTATTCGTTCTGAAAATCTCATGATTATCTCATGATCGACTCCCCAATGATGAGGATCGCAGCCTGTAGCTGTTGCCACTTCATCAATTGAAAATAAATCAATCGGTTTAATCTCTTTTTCAATAAATCTATAGGGAAGAAAAAATTGAACTTTTTCTAGGGAAGATTGACAGATATGTTCTGATTCTCGTTTAAATTTTTTTAGGTGATTAATCAATTCATTTTCTTGGAGATGATTACCCAGACTTATTCCTTTACTGGGGGTTAAAGATTGATATTCTCCACGTTTTTGAGGTTCTTTTTCTGTGGGATGATAATTGTCGATATCTTTAACAATCCAAGCTCTCAGCATTAAAGATTTGTTTTCTTCTGTAAGGGTAACAAATAAGCAGGGATTTTTGTCTGTTGATTTTTGAGCAGTATTTAGTGATCGATGCTTAAGATTATTTTCTAAAGTATTGATTAAAACTTCCGGTTCTTCGTTACTTGGTATGGTTCGATAGGGGGGCATAAATCGACTAAACCCTTATCTGGCAAGAGACTTAATTGATTAGTTCGCTCTAGAGCAAAAACAATTGACAAAAATCGCTAAATGCCTTTCTATATAAGGGTTCCATCCCTTATAACCCCCGTCCATTGCATAACAAAAACCGAAGAGCCAAACTTCCCATTTTGTTTGATATTTTTTTAGCCATTCTTTTAATAACTTTGCCAGAGCATCTGTTGAGTTGAACTGAATGATTAAATAGCCAATAAATATTTCTAACCAAGAAAATTTTGATTGAGAAGCATAGGTGAAATATTTTTCATCTAATTGATAGATTATTTCTATAAAATCAGACCAAGAGTAAGGAATTTTTCTAGGTAAATCCACTAAATGATCCCTCACTTCAATTACTAAATTTTCATAAGCTGTATTAAGTTGATCTTGATAATTCTTGTTTTCAAATACACATCTAATCGAGGAGATAATATCAGGAATTTTTCCTTCTATTTGTGCTATATCTAGCAACTTATTCCAAGCTTTTAAAAGAACATTAGTAGGAATAAAAAATGCAGATTTTGCAAACATTTTTTCCTTCTCAGCCATTACTGCCATCCCCACTACTCCCCCCAATTGCTCATCCCAGATAGCTGTCCCACTAAACCCACCTTCTACAGCATATCCCGTGCTTTTAGTATCTTCTATCTGAATTTTGTTGTTAGCAATATGACCTATTATCTTACCATCAGACCAGACACCTCCATCTCTGGAAAAACCATAAGCTTTATAATTATGATCAGATAAATCTCCTATTTCAGAGGTAATTAAAGAAACTGGTTGAGCTTGTGAAGGAACTGAATCTTTTAATTTTAAAATAGCAATATCCTGCGGATCATTGCTGTTAATTTTAACCGGATGCCAAACTTCTACGGTTGTTTCTAAAGATGTACCCGATGCAATGATAGGAGAATCACACTCAATAATGTCAGTGGGTTTCTCAGGAGATGTCACTTCTAGTTTTAATGATTTATTAACAACATGAGCGCAGGTAATCAAGTATTCTGATGATATTAGAAATCCTGCCCCAACAATTTCTATTTTATCATCTTTATTTTGTCGTTGCTTATAAATTCTAACCACAGAAAATTCTAGAGATGCAACCATTATTTTTATCTAAGTCCTCATTGAGTAGATGATTGCTTATTTTTTTCCTTGTTATCCCATTTTAGGGTAATTTCATAATTAACATCGGCGCTGCCAGATGCAATAATAGCCCCTAGTCCAACAGTCATTTTTATCCCAAACTTGACCTCTACCTGATCGGCCGGTTCATTCAAACTTTTAACCTTATTAATTATGGCATTTGCCACGGGTTTTATGCCATTTAATGCGTCTTCAAAAGACTGAGCGGCTTTAACAGCTATTTCATCTGTTAGACTAATAAGTTCATCTTCTGGTTTCGGTTTGGGTAAGGGTAACTTTTCATCCACCTCAATGTAAATAGTCCCCTCCTCCGAGGTAAATTCCACTAAAGGACTCATAAAAATTCTCCTGTTTATTTTATTGCGGTTGCCTAGACTTAATCTATCACAACTCCATCTTTTTGCTCTCCTGCCTAATTATATCTCTTTACCAAGTGTTCGGTTGAAAGTTAGCATCATTAATAATTGCCACCGTATCCCCAGAGGGTTTAATCACAAATAAACCTTTTTTATAAGCATAGCGATCTACACCTTCGTTGATTTCAATTCCTGCCACTGCACCGTAAGCTTGATAGTTTTTGTAATGGGGAAAAGCGATTTTAAAACGAGTCAATTTTTCGATAAATTCATCTACATCATCTTGAGATAATCTCGATTTACATTCCACCACCACGAGATCGGTATCATCCACCCCTAGGATATCAATTTCCATAGCGATACCTTGACGCTTGACTCTGGCACGGGGATAAACTTCCTTAATATCAATGCCTTTCTCCTGAAAAAGCCGTAAAACCGCCGGCTCTACCAATTCTTCCACAAATCGACCCCAGCGAGTGGTGAGACTATCTACCGCTTTGCTGGTTCTTTCTACGGTGCGTTTCAGTTCTGCCATCGAGCGCTCGGCTTCGGCGGCACGGCGCTCGTTTTCTAATTTCGCTTCGGCAAAGATACGTTCCATTTCGGCCCGACGAAGATCGCTTTCCCTTAAACGGCGATCAAATTCCTCGGCGGAAACGCGGAATAGCTGGTAAATATCCTCAAGGGTAACGGGTTCACTCATGGACTGACATCGAAAATAAAACACCCCTAATTATTCTAGCGATTCGGTCGAGAAAACCGAGGAGAGCGAGAGAGCAAAAACGAGATAAATATTAAGAATTATGTAGAAAACTTGACACAAGTATCGTGCTGTGTTTTTGTTTTTTATCTTGAATGTCTGGTGAAGACCCTCGGTTTTACCGAAGAGATGAACCCTGACCAACATAGACCAGCGAAGCATGAATAAAAATAAGTGTCCAGCCTCCTAACAAAATCTCGAATAACTGGCTCTTCGGGATTTGTTATGCAAATAATTAACTAAAAATAAAAGTCGCTGAAAGCACCTAGTACTAAAAGTAGCTGAAATCCATATAGGGAGAGACTTAAGGCGCAAACAGGTTAATAAGCTAAAACGCACTTAAACCACCTAAAATAGAAATAAGCTGTACTGAATTTAAACTGCCTCTTGGAAATTTTAGTACAAATGCTCAAACTGCCTCTCCCTGCTCCGCAGCTCCGGCGCTCCCCTGCAATCTTAACGAGTAATTTAGATAGTTAACAGCTTAGAGGGGTTTCACCTCTCCTCTGTTAAGTACCTAAGCAAAATTAATTACACATATCTAACCCCCCCTTGCCTCTTGCCTCTTGCATGAGTGCCTTTCTTCACTAGGAAATTTATTTTGCACGACTACTTATTACTCGGTGGAAATAGCATCAGGAAAAATCTAGGGAACAATATTGTTCCCTTTTATATCTCAGAATTCAGTTCACAGAAAGATGCAGTTAGGAGCAATCAGACTCAACTATTTACTAAGACAATTTACTTTTGTTTCCCCATGGCAAGGTTCGGGAAAACCCTGGACTTAAAACTGGTCATATTTATTTCCTAATTCAAACTAAACCATAAATTTTTTTTTAGGAGAAATCAATAATATGGAATTAAAGGCCGAAACTAGCAACTTTAGTCAATCAAGAAAGCTTTTCTTATATATATTAAAAATCTTCATCATTTGGAGAGGAACACTTTTACTGATGCACCTAATCGGACTCAGTTTTAGTCAGATGAATGAATCTTCATCTCCTCAAGAACCTTTTTGGCATTGGTTTCCCGATAATCATTATTTGGATTCTTTCTTTCGTTTTGATAGTTCTTGGTATAACGAAATTATTCAGGGGGGATATTCATACAATCCCGAAAAACAATCGAACGTTGCTTTTTTTCCTCTCTATCCTATTTTAGTCAAAGCAATTGCATCTTTAACTTCCTTAAGTGTTCCTATTTCTGGTTTTTTTCTTTCTAATTTATGTCTAATACTTGCCTTATTTTTTGTTTATAAAATTAGTAACATTTATCTTAATAAAAGAGGCCGTGAAAAAGTTTTAATTCTTATGTTAGTTTTTCCTACCTCCTTTTTTTATAGCTGTTTTTATACAGAAAGTTTATATTTGCTAACCACCGCTGCTTGTTTTTATTTCTTTCTGAACAAGAAATACTTTTGGTCTGGATTTTTTGGATTTTTTGCCAGTTTAACTAGAGTGACATGAGTAATAATTTTTCTGGCTTTTGCTATCGAATTACTCTGGAAATATTTAAAGAAAAAAGAACTGCCCAAGAGAGAAAGTATTTTCCTCCTATTAATACCCTGTGGGTTAATCGCTTATATGGTATTTTTAGCTTGGAAATTCAATGAACCTTTGGCATTTGTTAAAATTCAGGATATGTGGAGTAGAAATGAGAGAGTATTTCCTTTAATTACTTTAATCAACTACTGGAAGAATATCAATTTTATGTTTCCCAAAGATGCCAATAATGCAGTGGGATTCTTAAATACTTTTTTTAGCTCCTTTTTTTTAGGTATCTTGCTATTCTCTATCGTTAAAAAGCCTCTCAATATTTCCCTATTGATTTTTGCCTTTCTGAGCATTTTTTTACCTTTAAGTACAGGAACAACACAATCAATGATGAGGTATATGATGACAATATTTCCAATATTTATTATCCTTGGATATTGGAGCCAAAAAAATCGTTATTTTTATGGATTTCTGTTATTCTTCTTTACCTATTTTTTATCCATTCTATTTCTTTGGTATGGTAATTGGGGCTGGATAACTTAGTTGCTCGTGCAGTTGAATCAAATTACCCTAACTAATCATGCTAACATAGCTCTTTGCTCAAAGAGAGTCGATTGATTTGTTCAAAAATATCAACTAGATAGAGAATTATTGTCATCATAAATTAGAGTTATGATCAAAAATGTTACTGACATTCCCGAATATCTATATCGGTCAATAAAATCAATCACAATTACAGGATAAGCGTTTAAATGCGATCAAGATTGGCTTGACTTTAATACAAAAATACTGCACATTGATCATCCTCAGTTCCTGAACAGAAGCAAAAGAAAACCCCACAGACAAAGACCCTGTAATGATAAAATCGACAATGGCGACGGCTTGGCCATTAGTATTTTTTGCGTCGGACTAGCAGGAGATAAAAGCGTGACCTTTAAGATTGGTTTACTCGGTTTCGGGGTTGTGGGGACGGGAACAGCGAAAATCCTCCTCGATCCTTTTGGTCGTCATCCCGTACTCAAAGAGATTACCATTGGACGAGTGGGAGTTAGATCCCTAGATAAACCCAGAGAAATTGAGCTTTCTCCCCAGCTGTTGACCAATGACCTAGAATCGATCGTTACTGACCCCGAAATTGATATTATTGTCGAATTATTGGGAGGTTTGGAACCGGCGCGCTCTTTAATTCTCCAGGCAATCGCATCGGGAAAGCACATTGTCACAGCAAATAAGGCGGTTATTGCCCGTTTTGGCGATGAAATCTACGCCAAGGCCAACGAAAAGGGGGTTTATGTCCTCCTAGAAGCGGCCGTGGGTGGTGGCATTCCCGTCATTAAACCCTTAAAACAATCCCTCGGAGCTAATCGCATCAGCAGCATCATGGGAATTGTCAACGGCACAACTAACTATATTCTCACCGAAATGAGCCAAAAAGGGGCAGATTTTAGCGAAGTTCTGGCCAAAGCTCAGGAATTAGGCTATGCGGAAGCGGATCCCACTGCGGACGTGGATGGATTCGACGCGGCCGATAAAATTGCTATTTTAGCCTCTCTGGGTTTTGGAGGTCGGGTAAAACGGGAAGATGTTTACTGTGAAGGTATCCGGCAAGTTAGCGCCGTCGATATCGCCTACGCTGATAGACTGGGATTTGTGATTAAATTATTAGCGATCGCGAAAGATACGGTTAAGGAGGATTCCGATACCTTAGAGTTGCGGGTTCATCCAACCCTAGTACCGAAAACCCATCCCCTCGCTAATGCTAACGGAGTCTATAACGCTATTCTGGTCGAGGGGGAACCCTTGGGACAAGTGATGTTTTACGGACCGGGTGCCGGTAGCGGACCGACGGCCAGCGCGGTAGTATCGGATGTGATGAATATCGTCGGAATTTTAAAAAGTAGTGGCAAAACCAAGGAACTTGACCCGCTTTTAAGCTGTATTCACCAGCATTATTGTCAAATCGCCCCGATGGAGTCGTTATCGACCCGTTTTTATGCTCGTTTTCTCTGTCGCGATGTGCCGGGGGTAATCGGTCATTTAGGTATGGCTTTCGGCAACCATGGAGTTAGTCTAGAATCCGTGGTACAAATTGGGATTAGGGGTGATTTAGCCGAAATTGTCGTTGTCACCCACGATGTACGCGAGGGCAATTTCCGCAACGCTTTAGCAGCCATAGAGTCTTTAGAAGCTATTGACAGTATTCCTAGTATTCTCCGGGTTTTGTAATTATAGAGATCGCTTTTTTATGGTCATGGGTCGGAGAATCAGAAGTGAGAAAAGTTGGCTAAGTTTGACTAGCACAATTTTGTTTTTTTGTCTAGGTTTTTTGGGCTTAAATCAAAAATTAATTTTTGCCCAAGGGTCTGATCCTGTTTGTCCCCTGCCGATTTTATCAAGGTTACAACGCCATAAAATCCAAGCGGGAGAAACGATCGCCTCCATCGCCGAAAAATACGCTCTCATCCCGGCAACGATAATTAAACTCAATCCGACTATTCTCAAAAATGGTCTGGCCCCCGTCGGGAAAGAAATCTTTATTCCCCCGATGAACGGCATTCGCATCGAAGCACCCAAGGGTTCCACTTGGCGCGATTTAGAAGCAGCCTATGGTATTCGTGCCGATATACTCTTTGAGCTTAACGGTTGTGGTCGCCGGCCGACAATAGTTTTTATCCCCGGCACCAATTGGTCCGCCGCCGGCAAGCGATCGGATTATACTGGATTAAGTTCTTATCCCTTACCCTTTGCCAGTAGTGCTGGCCTAATCTACGGTTGGCAAAAAAGCCCCACGGAACAGAAAAATCTTTTTCATAGTGGTATTGATCTTCTCGCAGATATTGGTACACCTGTTCTAGCCGCCGAGGATGGTCTAGTGATTTATGTGGGTCAGGAAGGGGCCTATGGTAATTTGGTAGTAATTAATCATTTAGGTCGCCGGCAGACCCGTTATGCCCATTTAAGCAGGGTTACAGTGAGAATTGACCAACGGGTACGAGCAGGAGACGTTATCGGTGCGGTTGGGACCACGGGACAACCAGATATTATTCCCCCCCATCTTCATTTTGAGGTGCGCTTAGATACTCCCGTCGGTTGGACAGCGCAGGATCCAGCTTTGCATTTGCCCCAAATTGGCCCGCAATAGGGTGTGGGGTGTAGGGTTTTACCGATTTTGAGGGGGTCAATTACCTAATTTTCAGGGAAAAAGTCCAGGGATTTTCCCCCCGATTACTCGCATATAATGTAAAGATTTATTAAATTGTAGCTTTTGATACAACGCGGGGGGGGGTAAGTGTGTACCCTATCGACTGTTAGGTTCGCTGGTCATTGTTTTGGGTTGCGCTATCGCTTAACCCGAATCGAAATGTCAGGCACTCAAATCATCTACCATTAACCCTTTTCTTTTCATGAAAATAAAACAACTCGGAATTGTCTCTGGAGTTGCCCTGGCGACTCTGGTAACGGCTAGTACGGTACAAGCTGCTATTTTTGTCGTCCCACCTGGCTTGAATCCGGGCGACCAGTATCGTTTAGTGTTTTTGACTGACGGCACACGGGATGCAACAAGCACCGACATCAACGACTACAATACCTTTGTTACTAATGATGTAACACCAACATCAGCTCTCGCAATTGCTCTGAATGCTGCTGGACTGACGACCACTTGGAAGGCGATCGGTTCGACCGCGTCAGTTGATGCCCGTGATAATACAGGTACTAATCCATCTACGGGTACGGGTGTTCCCATCTACGCCATTGATGGCAACCTGATCGCCAACAATAATGCAGATCTGTGGGATGGTCAGATCAACTTACCAATCTATACAACACCTAATGATGTAGGGAGCATTAATGATGTTTGGACTGGCTCCCTATCCGATGGTTCAGGGGCGGTATTGCAGTCTACCCCCTTGGGTGGGGTTTCCCCGTACTACCCTTATAGTAATTATGGAAATAGTGGTGCTACTTATGGCAATTGGATAAATGCTGGGGATGGGCTTTATTCTCAAGTGTTCGGAATGTATGGTCTCTCCAGCATCTTGACTGTACCGACCCCGCCCGCGCCCGTTCCGGTCCCCGAACCCTCTAGCCTTCTTGGTTATATCACCCTGGGCGGTTTAATGCTAGGAGGTGCTGTCCGCAAAGCGAGGAAATAATGCCTACAAGGGAGAGGAGACGCGGGTTTCCTCTCTCTTGTTTTGGGGGAGGTTTTTTGATCTAAATTATGCTAGGATTAGCTCTAGAATGATCAAAAATCATGACTACACAAGCAACAGTAATCCAAGGCACAGCCAAAGAAATTAGAGAAGCACTGGCGCTTATACCGGATGATGAAATTGTCCGCCTTATGGTAGGTCGTCCCAGCTTATCTATTATTGCCAGAAAATTACAGCACGAGGCCGCAACTCTTGGCATGACAGATGGGGAACACGACGCACTCATGGCATCGTTAAAAGATGATTGGTGATGCGGGTTGTTGTTGATACCAATATTCTTGTCAGTTTCGCCATCCGTCCGAACGAAAATTTTGAGCAAATGTTCAATTTTTTGGCGAGACAAGGTATTACCTTGATTTCCGATGATACAGTTTCCTCTCTCTATTTTTTGGGGGTTTTATGGGAAGATCGCTATGGTGCCATCCCGATCATCATGAAACGAGACTCGATATTTTACCGGCTTTTCCAACAATCCCCCTCCCTTCTCTTCGATTTACTGGAAAACCCACCCGATAATGCCACCGAATACCGCTTTGACTCCGTAGCCGTCAAAGAACCCAAATTTGAGATCGATGGCGTATTTCTCCCACCTGATACTGATAGGAACGGGGTGATTTATTTTTGTGAAGTACAATTTCAAAAAGACGAACGACTCTAGGAACGGGTTTTTGGTGAATCATTTTTATATTTCTACCGCCAGCGAGAACGATTTACCGATTGGCAAATTGTTGTCATCTATCCAACTCGTAGTCTAGAACAAAGTAACACCCATCCCTACCGAGCGCTTCTCAATTGTGAGCAAGTGCATCGAATTTATCTGAACGAATTAGGGGAAATTCAGCAGTTACCCCTAGGGGTTGCCTTGATGGTACTCACTACTGTAGAAGAAACCCAAGCACCAGAAAAAGCCCGCTATTTACTAGCAAGAACCCAACAGCAAATTCCCGATCCAGAAGCCAGTCGCGCCATAATAGAAATGATTGCCACAATTATGGTCTATAAATTTACTAACTTGAGTCGGCAGGAGGTGGAAGCGATGCTAGGACTACAATTGGCAGATACAAGGGTATATCGTGAAGCCAAGGAGGAAGGTCGTCAGGAAGGAGAATCTGCGCTCATCCTGCGGCTCCTCTCGCGTCGGATCGGTGAAGTGACTCCTGAACAGCGATCGCAGATTCAAGCTCTCTCAATTAATCAACTGGAAGCTTTAGGAGAAGCTTTGTTAGATTTTACCAAACGGTCAGATTTAGAGGAATGGTTGCGATCGCATCTTGAGGCTGAATGGCTCAGATGATTACTCTCTAAAATCTGTTTTATGTTCGATAATACCTGCAAGTTCCTCGCAGAAAACTTTTCTGAAGATTTTGCCTCTTGGTTGCTGGGTGAACCCATCACCATGACCCAACTGAGTCCCTCGGAACTATCCTTGGAGCCGATTCGAGCGGATGCTTTGATTTTGCTCAATTCTGATAGTGATGTTCTTCACATCGAGTTTCAAACAGAACCTGATCCCATAATGCCTTTCAGAATGGCAGATTATCGTCTGCGGGGTTTCCGCCGTTTTCCCCAAAAACGAATGCGCCAAGTAGTTATTTATTTGACTCGTTCCACATCTCCACTGGTTCATCAGACTGCGTTTGAAATTCCGGGGACTCGTCACGAATTTGAAGTGATTCGACTATGGGAACAACCAACTCAAACCTTTCTGGAAGCGACAGGATTATTACCCTTGGCTGTGTTGACCCAAACTCCTGACACCGCCCAAACCTTGCGTCAGATAGCTACTAGAATAGAAGCGATTCCCGACCAGAGAATACAGAGCAATGTGGCGGCATCCACTGGGATTCTGGCGGGGTTATTATTAAACAAAGAATTGATCAATCAGGTTCTACGGAGAGACATTATGCAACAGTCTGTTATTTATCAGGAGTGGCGAGAAGAATTTCGTCAAGAAGGGGAATGCTCGCTCATTCTGCGGCTCCTCTCGCGTCGGATCGGTGAAGTGACTCCTGAACAGCGATCGCAGATTCAAGCTCTCTCAATTAATCAACTGGAAGCTTTAGGAGAAGCTTTGTTAGATTTTACCAAACCGGGAGATTTAGAGGAATGGTTGCGATCGCATCTTTAGGTGAACTTGGTGTTAAAACCATTTGGTTGGGACTAGGAAGTTGACATCCTCGCCGCCCTAAAAGTGCGGCGATTCCTAAACCTCACGATTTAAGTTTCTGCTTCCACCACCGTCGCATACCACAGTTAAAAAACCATGTACTGTCTTACACAGAGTCCACAGACTT
>NZ_JADEXI010000054.1:0-14333 GCF_015207185.1 Microcystis sp. LEGE 08355
GGTACGTTGACCGCCTATAGCTTCTTGTACTTGTTGCGCGCGACTTTTTACCCGGCCAAGCTTTTCTGGTCGGAACCCCCTAAGCCGAGTTTTCAAGGTGCTGCGCCGTCCACTTGGTTTTCGAGACTGGCCTTTTAATTCTAACGTAAAGCCAACCTAGAACGGCGGGGTTTCAGACCCAAAATTTCCGATGAAGGAAAATTTCACCAAAAAGAGAAGCAATTAAGCACCCTCCCGCACCCCATAACCCAAAGAGCAGGGGTTTACTGATTTTTCTCGTTCGCTTCTGTCTTAAGCTAGTCATAGGCTGTTTTTGATCACTTTACTTCTCTATATCGTGACTTAGAGGAGAAGTTATGCAGAAGATCAACAAGCTTAGGCTTTAATTGCCAAAAACAGTCTTTTTAGACTTAATTTAAGATTAATTGATGATAAATAGCTCAAAAAAGGGTTATTTGGGATTTTACCAGTTATTTGAGCTAGTTTCCTCAGTTATTCAAGATAAACCATAAATCTTCACAAAAATTTACAAATCAGATGGCATAATCGCTTTAGCTCAAGACGAATAGATCAGGAGTAGCCAATAAAACCAGATTTAGTCTGAGCGCAAGCCTTACGCCCCTACAATAAATAGGGTTTGCGGCAAAAAGTTTTTCCTGGGGGCAGGCTTCGGCCGTGATCTCAGCGTTTGACAAAAGCTCACGCCGAGGTCCGAACGGTTGTGGGGTGTAGGGTGTAGGGTTTTAGCGATTTTGAGGGGGTCAATTACCTAATTTTCAGGGCAAAAGTCCCGGAATTTTCCACCCGATCACTCCCAGATCTGGTACTTTTTGGTTGACAAAAAGTCTAAAAGTCTTACCCAACAAGGTTTTTAGATTTATTGAGCCAGCCCTAACTGCTATAAGAATTCATCCTTCTGTCGTATTGAGGACGACAGGGACTGCCCCAAGCGACCTTTTGAGCGGGAATATCGGCAAATACGCTACTTCTTGCCCCAATAACAACATTAGAGCCAATTTTTACCCCCGGAGCTAGGAAACAATCGGCTGCGATCCAAGTACCATTACCAATGAGGATGGGAGTGGTTTTTAAGCTGAAAGAGCGATCGCTGGGATCGTGACTGCCAGTGCAGAGATAGCATTTTTGAGAAATCACACAATGACTGCCGATGGTAACGTTATCTAAACTATAAATCACCACATCATCGCCAATCCAAGTATAATCGCCGATCGCCACTTTCCAAGGATAAGAAACCCTTGCCGTCGGGCGAATTTTCACCCCAAGGCCGATTTTAGCCCCGAATAGTCGCAAAATAGCGCAGCGAAAGCTATCCATCTGGTGCAAACTAAGGGGGAAAAGAATCCCCTGTACTAACCACCAAAGTAGGATAATTGGATTAGAACGACCGCGATCAAACCAAGATTGATCGTAGGTACGCAGATCTAGCCACGCTTCCTCATCGGTGCGGATTTCTGGGGACATAGGACTTATTTAATCATTTCTGCGGGTTGAGGTTCCGAGGGTTTAACCGGGGGATTAGCCTGGGCATTAACGTTTAATTTACCGCCAAATTGCCGTAATTCGTACAATTTAACCCCTATTTGGTATTCGTACTGACTCAAAAGACGACCGTAGATATAACCAGCTTTGCCATCCAGGAAACCGAGACGGATAAAATAAAAGAGAATAAAGCGCAGCAGCGGTTTAAAGGGCAATTTTACCCAAATTTTCTTTAAAAAACGTTTTCTCTGCACCGCATCACCGAACAGGTGCGCTCCGATCGTGCCACTTTCGTCATTACCCGTGAGAATATTGTAATAAACTCGCGCTTCCCAGTTGGAATAACGATTATGTCTTTCTAACCAATGATAGATATCGCGGAAATCGATGTGCAGCATATCATTTTTCAGATATCCCACCTTGCCATCAAGGATAACGTGTTCATGAACTTCGTTATCTCCCGTGTTGGGGATATCTTCCGTGTTTAAATTCTCGTATCTGCCCGACTTATGTTTAAATAAACGCAGATTCCAGTCGGGATACTTGCCACCATAACGGATCCACTGTCCGAGGAAGAAGACGCGACGATTGAGATAATAACCGTTATAGTCGGGATCTTGGATCACGGTGGCGATTTCGTCCCATAGTTCGGGGGTGATTCTCTCATCACAATCGACGATTAATACCCATTCATTGCGAAAAGGCAGATTATCGAGGGACCAGTTTTTCTTTTTCGGCCAACGACCATTAAAATAAAATTGGACTACATTAGCCCCATAGTTGGTAGATATTTCGATCGAGCGATCGCTACTTTGGGAATCGACGACAAACACTTCATCAGCCCTAGCAACACTCTCTAAACAGGCGGGAAGGTTAGATTCCTCGTTTTTGGCGGGAATTAACACCGAAACGGGAATTTTTTCTGATTGACTAAACATTGGCACACTGTGGCTAGGTAGAGTGTTCGCATCTTTCCTTAAAACCCTTAGTCACTCAGAAAGCGAGAACTAGGACCTAAGATTTTTTTTTATCTTACTATACCTTATTCGGTTTTTACGTCATTCTCCTGCTCTTCTCCCTAAATTTCTAACTGCGAAATAGACGACTATACTGGGTTTCGTGGTTCATACTGGCAAAACTTAGCCCCCAACTCCAACTGCTCAGGTTTTCATCGGCTAAACTGATAATATCTGCTGTTGCTGTTAATAAACTGGGCTGTAAACCGATCAGAAGCGATTGTCCTAGGGTTTGTCCAAGGGGAATTAAACGCAATCCTGCATTGATTAAATTACTTGCCCAACTGTGTAAATAGCCTAAAACCGCTAATTCTTGGCCAATTTGCCAATGACTTGCCCCGATCGCAAAAGCGGTGGCATAATTAGCCTGTTCTGGTAGATTATCTCTGGCTGGTGCTAACTCCCGCAATAGGTTTAACAGCGATCGCCCCATTTGCCAGCTTTGCTGTCTTAATTCGGCTGTTTCCCGCGTTGCCGATAACCAGTTATCCCAATAATTAAGTTTTGTAAAATCCTCTTGACAAAAACAACGATATACCCTCACCAAAACAGCCGTTTCTAAGCGAACCGAGCCTTGACCAAGCGATCGCTCTAACCAATCATTTAAGCTGGCACTATTGGAGATAATCCCCTTTTCGACGAGGGTTTCTAGCCCTTCGGAATAACTATAGGCCCCCACGGGTAAAATGGGACTAGCCAATTGTAATAAACACAAAAGTTCTTTTTGAGCGAGCATAGAAAACCGAGAAAATTGTCCTTAACACAATGAGGGAAATGCTTGGCACTTCGGTATGTAGATCGGTAGAAAGCGGCACTCTCTGAATTATACCGTGATTAATAGTCACAATTATAAACTGTTATACTTATGTCCTCACGAGAACAGCATTTTCTGAAAATAAATCTTGTCGTTCTCCTCTTGATTTTAGCTTTGATTGCTGGGGTTCATCGGGCAGAATTACCCTCTAGTCTTTTATTTTATCCCCCCGCTACTCCCCCAACTCCGATCGCTGGTTTATTAACCCATTCTTTTCAATTGCTTTGTTGTTTACCTCCGATTGTTTGCCTTTTTAGTTATGCTTTATTGTCCCGCAAGACAAGTTTCAATAATTCTGACAATTTTTTACTTTTTTCTGGTATAATAACGGGACTGTTTGCCATCAATGAAATCTTCAGAATTCATATCATTCTCCTCTATTTTAATATTCCCAAATTTTTGACTATCTCTGTTTATGGCCTCGCAATTCTGATTTATGGTTTAGCATTTTGGCGGCGAATAAGACAAACTTATTACCAAATTTTAATCATCGCTTTAGCACTTTTAACTTTTGCAATCGCTATCGATTTTCTCCAGCTTAAAAATCAAGGTTTTGCTAGTCTAAGTGAAGGAATTCCTAAACTGTTAAGTGCTGTGAATCTAGCTGGCTATTTTTGGGATGTATGTTTTCAAGAAATTTCAGCCCAGATCAAATCCCAATAAATTATCCATTCATCTGTTTAACCAGATGTAAAATTTCGGGAAGAATCAGTTTTTCTAGGGCTAATTTAACGGCATTAGTGGAACCGGGGAGAGAAAAGACTAATAAGTTTTGATAAACCCCAGCTATTGCCCTTGATGCCATGGCACGGGAGCCAATTTCCTGATAGCTGAGATAACGAAATAATTCGCCAAAACCGGGCAAAGTAATCCTTAATAAAGGTACTAAAGCATCATAGGTATTGTCTCTGGGAGCAATACCCGTACCCCCATTGAGAATTAAGACTTTTATCTGATTTTGATTGCTAATCTCTGGTAAGATTGCTTGAATTTGTAAGGGTTGATCGGGGATAATTAAGTATAGGCCGATATCATGACCCGATCGAGTTAGTAACTCTTGAATTATTTGGCCACTCCTATCCGTCTCTGGGGTACGAGTATCGCTCACCGTGACTACGGCACAGGTAAGGTTAAGGGGGGCGGTGTCGGGATGGGGATTGACACTCCCGTCACTAAAAGCGAGGGATTCTTGGTTCATCGAGTTTCCTTAATCTGACAGGACGTATCCAACAATCGATTTTGTCTTCTCTCTTGGCATCCATCCAAAGCCTTAATGCTTTGTTTCTGATGAATTGTACTGTACGAATAGCTTCATCTAAGTAGGGAGGCACAATTATTTTTAGGATGGGTTAGCGGTAGCGTAACATAATCGGGCGTTGGGTTTCATGCTTCAACCGTTCGGCAAAAGCTCACGGCCGAAGCCCAACCTACGTTCATCTTATATTTAATTCCACCCATCTACTTATGGCAGAAGACTGACTTGGTTTGACCACTGCTTTCATTTCTAAGATAATCATTGTGGCTCTTCGGTTTATGTTATGCAATGAACGGGGGTTATAGAGGATGTAACCCTTGTATAGAAAGGCATTTAGCGATTTTTGTCAATTATTTTTGTCTAGAGCGAACTAATCAATTAAGTCTCTTGCCAGATAAGGATTTAGTCGATTTATGCTCCCCTATCGAACCATACCAAGTAACGAAGAGCCATCATTGTTTATCGACCTCAAACAACTTATTTTAAGTTAACCTATACAGCAGAGATTGTTAAGATTTTAGTCGTGCTTCGCTCTTTTATATTGGTCGGGGTTTCATCCCGTCGCACTAAGTACTTCCGGTCTTCACCCCGACATTTGAGATAAAAATTAACATGAATCGCTCACTTTTCCTGATTTTTCGGGTCATTAGACCTGTCAGACTAAATCAGCAAGATAGCTCACCATCACCACTACTCCCCGCTCCCCGCTCTCCTATAGCTTTTACACAGGATTTAGTAAGAATAATACCTGCTGCCTGAAGCGGCAAAAATACGGGTTTCAACCTAGACGCAGTTTAGTGATAATTCTTTGACAATAGAGTTGAATTCCCTGTAACTTGGCTAGGGAGAATTTGGGTTTAATAGGAAGGATCAGTAAAGACATAAAACTCATCCGCAGCAAGCGATAAACAAGAATAGTTAAAGTCGTATGTTTTTCGAGACTGAGAAGATAACCATAGATGTTATGAGTTAGTCTTAGATAACCATAGCGACGGGTGATAGAAGATGGTTCATGAATGATTTTAATCTGATTGGTAACAACAACTAAATAGCCTTGGTTTGCGTATCTTCGGGAAAAATCAAAGTCTTCGTAGTAGAGAAAGTAATCGGGATCGAAATGGGGACAAGTGGAAAAATTAGAGCAATTAATTAATAAACTGCATCCCGTCACCCAGTCGGGAATAAGATAGGATTTATCTCCGTAGTCTAAGGATTCCTCTACTACGTTAATTGTGCCGATTTTGGCATTGAATTTTCCCCAACCAAACCAGATTTTACCATCCGGTTCGTAAATTTCTGTACCAGCGATGGCAACTTCGGGATATTGCTGAAAAAATTTGCTTGCTTTCTCCAGAGAGTCCGGTAATAAGTAAGCATCGGGATTAACTAACCAAACAATAGCTTCTCTATCTTGTTGATAAATCCAATCAAGTCCTAGATTACATCCTTTCCCAAATCCTAAATTTTCCCCCGCTTCAATAATCTTGACTCTTTGCGCTGCTAAAGATTGGATATTTTTATCTTCAGGGGAATTGTTAACAATGATGAGATTAGCAGATAAGTCATCGTTGAGGGAAGCGATTAAACGCTTAATTAATTCCCCGCAATTGTAGTTAACCGTCAATAGATAAATCATTACTGGTGAAAGGTAGGAGTCACTGGCAATTAACAATGGTTAGAGAATAGCTTTCCCGTGAGAATTACTTCTTCTGAAGACGACAGAGATTAAAATTTTCGATTTTGGTGGGAAAGGGTTGACAACTTTGGAAGTCAATAACGAGATTTTCTTTAGCTAAATCCTCCACTATATCAGGAGATTTTTTATTAAAGTCTGTCTGGAGAATGTAGAGAGATTCTGGGGGAGTATTAGCAATAAATGTCTCGGCATTTTTTCGCATTAAAGTTCCCTCACTGACTCCAGTATTGCCTTTGAGTCTCACAAAACGAGTCGAAGCGGGAAAATAAGGAACGATAAAAGATGTTCCTTCATCTCCCCAGATAACAATCGTGGAATTTTCGTAGGGTTTTAATGCTTGACTATCGATACCAAAATAATGATCTGACCATCCCATTCTCCACCAATCCATCGGTTTAACCGTAGTGACAATTAGGGAAAATATTAGCAGATTTATGATTAATAATGGTTTCTTGCGATGATAAAGATAGGCAACAATCAAAATAATTAAAGTGGGAGTGATTAATTCTAATGGCATCAGATAACGATAGATAGAAAATCCCACTAACCAAATAGAGTAAGCGGTCAGATAAAAAGGCAGTAAAAACCCTAAAACTGCACCGTGGGTTAAGTCAGGTTCAGAGGATAGATTGCGCTTAGAAATAGCACGAAAAATAATCATTACTATTAGTAAAATTATCAATAAATAGGTGATGGCTAATCGGCTATCTTGGAAAGGAACCTCAGATACAAGAGTTTGTCTCTGGATAAAATAAACAGGATAAAACAACCATTGCCAGATATCTTTAGGCAAATATTGTATCCCTTTAAAATTGTAGTCGGTTTCAATATAAGGAGATTGAAAAATTTTATTAAAGAACGGAAAAAGAGGATTAGCAAACTTTGTCCACATTAGGATAATCCAATAACCAGCAGTGAGACTAAAACCCACGGCCATTGAGATAATTGATAGAATTAAATTGCGTAACTTTTCTGACCAAGAATTGGGTAAAAAATTAATGGCTATCAAAAAGCTGATACTATATAAAGCATTGGTTAATTTTAACCCCGTTGCCAATCCTAATAAGAGTCCAGCTAAAAGAATATTTTTAGAGGGAATTGGCAGATTTTTCCCGAAACTACTAACTATAAAAAATAATCCTCCCAGAACAAAAACACTGGTGGTATTATCACCAATACTGGTTCCTAACTCCGAGATATAGGCTGCCCCAAAAATACTGGTAATCGCTGCCGCTATGCTTAGAGTTATCTTGTATCTTTCGGAAACTTTATCGAGGGAATGATAGGTAATTAGGTGAACTAACCATTGATTTAACCCGTGAAATCCTCCCATGAAAAAACCCACGACAATCGGAGGCAGTTTCAGATAATAAACAGTGACGAAAAAGGGAACATCAATCAGGGGATTAAAAAAAGTTTGTATCTGTGCGGGTAGGACATCATACTTAAACCTTCCTGTCAATAACATATAGGGATTATAGAAATGATAATTGCGTAAATCCCAACTAACATCTTGACCTAAAATAACCGAGATAATTCCCAAAGCAACAAAGTAGATAATTGCCCAAAATAAGGGATGAGAAAGGGGAAAACGTTTCAGGGTTGTCATAATTAAAAGTTCAAGATTTATTTGTTTAGTTTTACTAGCTTAACTTGGCAATTTATAGTTAAGTATAAGATTAAGATTACCTAGTAACAATCCCAAAAAGACAATCAGCATGATTATCTTGACAAAATTAGTTAAAATTTTCGATTTTTTCTCGGTTAAATCATTAAAGAAAAATCCCCCTAAAGTAATTGCCGTTCCGATAATAAAGTAATATCTACCGTAAGGGGAACTCAAAACCCAATCCTTAATATTTAAATTCACCGACCAAACGACAAGAAAAATAAAGATAGTGGCAGCACTGATAAAATCAGAGTTTTTACGAAAATCGTCTAAAAATATACCAAGCACTAGAAAGAGAAATCCATAGTAAGGAATTACATACCAAGCATAGTAATGACTTTGAGCGCCAGAAAAAGTGAGAAGAACTGTATAGATTAATATAGGAAAAATAACTAATCGTATTTTAGAGATTTTCAAAGTAAATCTGGAAACTAACAGCAGAGTTATCCAACTAAAAATTAACCAACCATCCTCAAAAAAAACTGTAGGTAAAACTAGATTTTTTAACATAGCAAAATCCGTAAAGCGATTTTTATGTTCTTGGAGAGTAGTTAAAAACCAACTAAAATCATAAAACCAACCGTAAAGGTAATACAAACCTAAGGATAAAACTGCCGTCAGAGAAGCGATTAAACTATCTCGCCAATTTTTTTGGAATAATAGTAAAGCGACTAGAGAAGCTAGAATATATAATCCTGTCACCTTAACTAAAGGTGCTAACCCACCTAGAACTATAGCCAAATATAGATACTTTTTTTGAGACTTTTCACCGTACTGAAGGAATAAAATTGCTACCGCTAAACTTAGACATAATAATAAATTTTCACTAACTGCTAAACGAGATAAAAAAACCGTATTGGGGTTAGTGGCAAAAATTAAAGAAGTTATAATCGCCACACCGGTATTAGTCAAACGTAAAGCTAATAAATAAAGTAAGAAAATAGAGAGAGTGCCAAAAACTAAAGAAGGAATTCTAATTACTGTTAAACTACAGTCAAAAAATTCCTTTGCTCCCGATAAAATAGCCGTCATACCCACAATTAATCCAAACAAGGGAGGATGATCAAACCAAGGGGTAACAAAACGATAACGAACAGCTGTTTTTTCCCAAACTGTCACCAGAAAATCATCCGTGGGACTGAGGAAAGACCAACTGGTAGGAACTCCCTCTTGAATCAAACTCATGCCACTCCAAGCAAAAGCAAATTCATCTTGAGTCCAGTTATAGGGGGGTAAGGAATCGTACTGATAATATCTTAAGATAAAACCTAATCCAGTAATTAATACACCCAGAAATAGACGGTAATCAAACTTTTCAAAATTCTTAAATGGAAAATCTCGTTGCATCATTATTCTGAAATTGGCTCGCTATTTATCTTTTGGGGTGAACCCGCGCTATTGTATCACGGTTTGACGGTTATATTTTTTGGCAAACCCAGATCAATTAAATACCTGATTATCGAGATGACTTAACCTTGATAATTTCTCCTTGGTAAATTCTCAGGGGTATCAAAGGGCAAACTCATCTTTATAGCCAACTCTAGGCAAGGGACTCATTTCTAGCAGAAAAGTTCCCCAGTTTCTCCCTACTAAACTATAACTTAAGAGATTGACATTACCATCAGCAATATGCTAAAAAACATTAGCTTAAGTAGGGAGGCACAATTATTTGTAGGATAGGTTAGCGGTAGCGTAACATAATCGGGCGTTGGGTTTCATACTTCAACCCAACCTACGTTCATCTTATATTTAATTCCACCCACCTACTTAATAGCCGAGTAACAACAATTACTCCGTTAAAAATTCCTATATTTTCCTCTAAAGCCAACATCTTTACCTTAGTTGCCCACATGATTCGTCAGTTAAATTATTCTAGAGTTTGGTTGTTATTAATTCTTATTTTTGCCCTTTTCCTGCGTCTAAATGCCGCTTTCTCTTATCCTAATATTCTCTGGCCAGATGAAATTTTTCAGACCTTAGAACAGGGTCATCGACTAGCTTTTGGTAATGGGATGATACCTTGGGATTTTCGGGACGGGATTCGTTCTTGGTTATTTCCGGGCATTCTTGGCGGGATTATGAAGCTAACTGCTGGTTTTTCCGAAGGCTCCAGTGGCTATCTGGCCAGCGTCAAGATTTTCCTCAGTTTACTATCTTTAATCCCCGTTTGGATCGGATTCTCGATCGCCTACGAAAGCATCGGTTTGGCCGGTGCCATCCTAACCGGCGGTATTTGTGCCATTTGGTTTGAATTTATTTATTTTGCCCCGAAAGCCTTCACCGAAGTTATTGCCGCTTATTCCCTGCTGGTGGGCGTTTATTTAGGATGCTACGGCAAAAATCCCCCCTCTCGTCAGCGACTGTATTGGACAGGGTTTTTCTACGGATTGACCACCTATCTTCGATTTCATTTACTGCCTGCCATCGCCATCGCCCTCATTTATCAAGTTAGACAAAAAAATTTTCCACAATTACTGCCCCTTGCCCTCGGTTTTATCGGTCCGGTTTTGCTGGGGGGTGCTTTAGACGCTTTCACTTGGTCCACCCCCTTCCAATCGATTTGGAAACTGATCTGGATTAATATTTTTGAAGGAAAATTTAATAGTTTTGGCGTATCCCCCTGGCAGCAATATTTTACTTGGTTAGCCCTCAATTGGTCTTGGTGGCTGTTTCCGATCCTCGTCTTCTGTGCAATCGCTGCTCGTCGTCACTGGATTCTCGCCCTTCTGGCCCTAGTTATTATCCTTTCTCACAGCTTTTTAGGTCACAAAGAATATCGCTATATGTTCCCCGCCCTACCACTAATTATTATTCTCGCTGGTTTGGGGACTGCCACTCTCGTCTCGCGTTTATCGTTAATGCGAGGTTCCCTCGCCAGCAAAACTATTGTTATTTTTAGTAGTTTACTTCTTTGGGCTTTTCTATCCTGGTTGTTGGCGGGGCGTTTTAATACCGACCAGACTTTTAATTTCGGACCGCCTTGGCAAAAACCAGGCTATACTCACTGGCAAACCCACGGCGGACAATTACAAGCCTATCGGTATTTAAGTAGCGAGAAAAAACTCTGCGGTTTAGGAGTAAAAGGATTGGCGTGGCAATATACGGGGGGATACGCCTACTTACACCAAGATGTACCGATTTATTTCCTCAAAGATAACCAAAATTTAGAGGAACTGCAACCTTATTTTAATTATCTATTGTTTAACCAAGACAAGGCCGCCGTCGGAGATTATCAACGGGAGAAATGCTTTAACGGAACTTGCGTTTATAGGCGCTCGAACTCTTGTAAAGTTAACCCGAATTATCATATCAATCAGTATCTCAAAGAAGCTGGTGAGTAGGACATATATTTCTGGCAAAGTTGCAAAATTTGTCAGAAATAAGTCTAAAAAGCAGAAAAAAAGTTAATTATGTAAGCGGGATAACTTCGAGCATTAAAAAAGTTAAAACCTGGCCAATTTACCTAAGTTTTCTGATTTTAATCTACATACTTTTTGTGAGCATCGTCAACCTCTTGTCTTTCCCCAGATTGCACGGAGATGAGGCTTGGTTTGGACTGAATGCCAGGAAAATCCTCCACCACTGTTTTGATTGAATACTGTCCCCATTGTCGAGATTTTTCCAAATATTGGAAAATTATCGCAACTAATCATTACTCCCTGGTAGAATTGGAGGAGTCAGGAGTCAGTCCCGATGAAAAAATTTTCACCCCCACAGATGAAAGAGGTTTCCTTCCCTACACCCCACACCCTACACCCTCTTTCAAGTCAGGAGGTCAATTTTTCTCTAAGGAAGTTACCCCGAATCTATCATTATTAAAAATAAATCATCCACAAAAACCCTCAGCTTAATATTGACAAAAGCTAATAATAAGCTGACTTTAAGCCTCAAATTTTTTGGTAAATATATTGACAAATGATCCCAATCGAGGGTATTATTAGAGTGGTTTTGGTAAAAATATCCAACAGCCAGACACCTTCTAGACTAACTTAAGTAGGGAGGCACAATTATTTGTAGGATGGGTTAGCGGTAGCGTAACCCATGCGGGCGTTGGGTTTCATGCTTCAACCCAACCTACGTTCATTTTATATTTAATTCCACCCACCCACTTAGTAAAATTAATTCCTTCCTATTGATAGATGAAAATCAAGAAATATCTTAAGTTCTGGAAATATCCTCGCTTAGTTGATGAACGAGAGACTTTAATTGAAGAACGAGATTCTCTCAAAGATCATCTGAAGAGTTTGAATCAAGAAAAACAAGAAATGATTCGGGAAAAAAATGCTCTTTATGAAAGATTAGGTCAGTTATCTTTAACCATTCCCGAACTGCAAGAAATTAGTCCCAAACTGCTCGATATTAGCGTCATCAAAAATAAGTCCCGCCAGTTTCGAGTCCAATTAGATGCCGAAAAAGAAAAACTCGCTCCCGACAATTTTGGCTGGTATCCTTACAACACTTTAACCTGCTTCGAGATTCTCGAATTACTATTAACCGGTAAAAACCGTTTTCTCCTGGAATTAATCTCGGAAAAACCGATTGTTGATATTGGTTGTGCCGATGGGGATCTGGCCTTTTTTCTGGAATCTTTGGGCTGTAAAGTGCAGGTAGTTGACTACGCTCCTACTAACTTTAATCTTATGCAAGGAGTTAAACTGCTCAAAACCGCTCTTTCTTCCTCTGTGGAGATTCATGATGTTAACTTAGATTCCCAGTTTCTCCTTCCCGAAAAAAGCTATAGTTTAGTCATCTTCTTAGGAATTTTATATCATCTCAAAAATCCCTACTATGCCCTCGAAACCCTAGCGAAATCTGCCAATTATTGCCTGATTAGCACCCGCGTCACTAAGTTTAATGCGGTGAGTAATGCCGCTAATCGAGTCGATCTTTCCCCGATTCAGTTAAGGGAATTTTGACCGTCGGTGATCTAGATAACCAAAATAGTTCTCTCTTTCAGTGTACGATCAACGACCCGCTAAAAATCCCTTTTTTGTCAGGAAAAAATCGAGCAGCGACCCCGAAATAGTGGTAATAGTATTGAAGGAGTGGTCTTAAAAGTGATGATATGACTGACCAGAATGGCGTGTTAGTAGAAGAACAAAGCGAGGATATTACCCGTAAGATGCGTCAATTAGCCACCGAGTCGCCGAAAAATCAATTACAGATCCTGACACAATTAGCCAGCGCCGGAGAAGGGGGCCTAACTGTATTGAGAGATTTTTTATTAGCCCAGCGTCCCACTCCTGTTAATCTGGTGACAGGTAAGGCTTATCAATTGCTCTATCAAGATAATAGCGCTCAGAGCCAGGAATTTTTAGCTAATTATTTCCCCACGGGTATTGTTCCCCTCGATAGTGCTAAAGGTATCGATTATCGACTTTTACAGGAATTATTGGCTAAACAGGATTTTCAAACTGCCGATAGTCTCACCCGTCAAAAACTCTGTGAATTAGCAGGAGAAGGAGCAATACAGAGGAAATGGGTCTATTTTACGGAAGTAGAAGCTTTCCCTGGTGTGGATATTCAGACTATTGATCATCTTTGGTTAGTTCATTCGGAAGGAAAATTCGGTTGGTCGGTGCAGCGCAAATTATGGCTCGGTGTCGGTCAAGATTTCCCGAAACTCTGGCCGAAAATTGGCTGGAAAAATGGCAATAATTGGACGAAATACCCGCAGGAATTTATCTGGGATTTAAGCGCTCCCGTGGGCCATTTACCCCTGTTAAATCAACTGCGCGGGGTGAGAGTGGCTGCCTCTTTATTCTCCCATCCCGTCTGGAGTGAAAAATAGATTGAGAGCATTTGGCCTCGGGTAGATCAGCTTTCTACATTTTCGGGACGATTTCTTGTAAGGCCGCTTCTAGATTAGGATAACGATAGTCAAAACCGATCGCTTGAGTGGCTTTTGGCAGCACTTCTTGACCTTCTAAGACGATTTTTGCTCCTTCTCCCAAGAGAATTTCCAGGGCAAAATCCGGCACTGGCAACCAAGAAGGACGCTTCATTACTTCCCCTAAAATCTGACAGAATTCTTTCATCCGGACGGGATTGGGTGCAGTAGCGTTGAAAGTACCGTTAATTTCTGGGCGATCTAGACAATAGATAATTAAATTAATTAAATCATCCCGATGAATCCAAGAAAACCACTGACGACCGCTGCCAATCGGACCGCCGGCAAAAAGTTTGAAGGGTGGGATCATTTTCCCTAAAGCACCCCCATTGCCTAAAACAATACCCGTGCGAAGAATGACTAAACGAGTGCCGTAATCTTTAACTTTTTGGGCGGCTGTTTCCCACTTTTTACAGACATCTGCTAGAAAATCGCCACCGGGAGGGCTATTTTCGTCAAAACTAGCGGTTTCACTGGTTCCATAGTAACCGAT
>NZ_JADEXI010000055.1:0-14264 GCF_015207185.1 Microcystis sp. LEGE 08355
CCTCCGAGTTATGCAGTTAACAATAACAACTATAGATACGAAACAGGAGACTTTAATGGAGATGGCAAAACCGATTTAATTCATTTTGTTAATGATTCTTGGAATGCAAATAGTAATGGTTTTGTTATTGTTTGGCTTTCCAAAGGCGATGGAACCTTTGACATCAAGCAGGGTTTTGACCCTCCGAGTTATGCAGTTAACAATAACAACTATAGATACGAAACAGGAGACTTTAATGGAGATGGCAAAACCGATTTAATTCATTTTGTTGATGATCCTTGGAATGCAAATAGTAATGGTTTTGTTATTGTTTGGCTTTCCAAAGGCGATGGAACCTTTGACATCAAGCAGGGTTTTGACCCTCCGAGTTATGCAGCTAATAATAACAACTATAGATACGAAACAGGAGACTTTAATGGAGATAGCAAAACCGATTTAATTCATTTTGTTGATGATCCTTGGAATGCAAATAGTAATGGATTTGTTATTGTTTGGCTTTCTAAAGGCGATAGTAAAGCAACTATTGAAACAGAAGCTAATACAGCCATTAACAACCTTCGTACCCAATACTACCCCGAACTCAACAACCCCACCACCCTCGCCACCCTCCAACAACAAATCAACGACCAACAAACCCAAACCCAACAACAAATCGACCAACTCAAAAACAGCATCAGCCAAAAACAAGCCGAAGCCGCCGCCTCCATCTCCCAAGCCGACTGGTATCAAGAAAAATCCGCCTTTTATTGGGAACGAAGCCGTAAAGCTGGACCTACTTGGATCGAATGGCGTAGCTATAAAAAACGCGGACTATTTAAAAGTAAAACTGAATGGACAGCTATCACCCATGTTGACCACGATTGGATTATCTGGGACACCTACACCAAACAAGCGACCGCCCTCCGAGAACACGCCGCCCAACTCCTTAAAGGAGTCGAAACCGATACATTAAATAAAGATACCACCACCACCATCCTCAACCAATGGAATAAAGCCAACGCCGTCGCCAATGAAGCCGCCCTCAGCCAAAGCGAATTTATCCACCTCCTGCAACAACTGGAAGCAGAAAGAAAACTCAGCGAAGACAAAATCGCCCAAATAAGTGACTGGGAAAAACTCCTCCCCATCCTGCAAACCCAACTCGAAATAGCCACCCAAGATGCAGCCACCGCCACCACCAATATTCAAAAAGAAACCGGCGAATACCAAACCAGTAAAGACAACTATCTAACCGCCCTCAACAGCGTCCTACAAAAACGCGCCGAACTGCAAACCAAAACCCAACTCCTGCAACAAGACATCACCGCCGCCAAAACTTGGGTGACACAACAAACCATCTACCTCACCGATGAACTCACCCAAACCCAAACCCTCATCACTCAACTGCAAACCGAGCGGGATTTGCTCCCCCCAACCCCCCTTGATAATGGGGGCGAGGAAAACCTCACCAAAAAAGCCCAATTAGACCAATCCATCCAACTCCTCACCCAAAAACAAACCGTCCTCACCGCCCAACAAGCCACTCTCACCCAAAAACAGACCCTCCTCTCAACCCAAGAACAGGTACTCCTCACCGAATATCAACTCCTCGATGCGACTCTCGCCAGTCCCGACAAAGACACCAGTACCCTCGAAAAACAACTCACAGATACCAGGAAAACCCTCGCCGAAGTCCAAAAACTCGCCGAACAAGCCGAAGCCAGTAGCCAAGCTTTAACCGCAGTGATGGACGACCTGCAAGCCTCTCTCTTGCTGCAAAACGACAAATACCTCTCCGCCATCAAAGATAAACAACAGGGACTCAAAAAACTCCTAGAAGCCACTGAACTCGAAAAAAATTATACCCTCCAAGCCACTACTAAACGCCAAGAATTAAACAGCTTTGAAAGCCAACTGCTGACTATTCTTAAACAAGCCAACGATGCCGGAAGCCAAGAAGCCGCCCAACTTCTGGAAGTTGCCAACGCCAACAATATGGCTACTGCCGCCGAACTTTATTACAAAGATTATCGAGATTTAGCCAACGATAAAGGTGGCGGTTGTTCAGGAGGAATTGCCCGACCCGAAGATTTAATCTTAGCCGATAAATACTATGCCGAAATGCAGCAATATCGGCAACTGCAACAACAGGCGCAACAACAAGCCAGCCAATTTACCGCCCTTCGTCAAGCTGCTGAAAATCAAATTACCCTCTTAGAAGGACAAAAAACCCTCGCCACCCAAGAATTGGCCCAACTTCAACAAAGTATCGGCAATTCTCAAGAAGCAATTGAGGCCCATAAACAAGAAATCGCCGTTGCTGAATTTCGTATAGATGCCCTATCCCAACTGAAAGACTGGACAAATCAAACCTTATTGCAAGTTCTTTCCGTTGAAAAATTCAACTTAGCGCAGGCACAATTAGAACAAGAAATCGCCCAAAAACGCGGTCAATTGATTGATGATGCGGTGGCAGCCCAGTTAGAAAAACAACGGTTAGATATTCAACGCGATCGTCAAATTGCCGTCACCAAACTGGAACAATTAAACCAACTCAACACCGAAGAAGCCCTCCAGCAAGCGATTAACAACCTCCGCACCGACTTAGGTATTAACCCGATTGCCAATATCATCACCCAAGCTGACTATAAAGGACAACTCGCTGGCATCTTAGCCGATTTAGATGCCCTCAAACAAAAACAGCCCAGCTTACCTGCTGAATTGCAGAGCATATTAACAGCAACTCGTCAAGATATTCATGCTGCTTTACAGGGGAAAGAAGCCGCAACGATTCAGGATAATTTACTGAAAACGGTTGATGGTTTAATTGAGCAGAATAATAAACTGAATGCTGAAGTTACCAAATTAGACCA
Organism: Microcystis sp. LEGE 08355; assembly: GCF_015207185.1. Taxonomy (NCBI): domain Bacteria; kingdom Bacillati; phylum Cyanobacteriota; class Cyanophyceae; order Chroococcales; family Microcystaceae; genus Microcystis; species Microcystis sp. LEGE 08355. The sequence continues at coordinate 2,853 of NZ_JADEXI010000055.1, forward strand.
AGAAGAACAGCAATATTTAGGCATTCTGAAACAATCAGAAACCGACCTCAAGGGAGCCAGTAAAGCTCTTTATGAGGAGATTCAGAAAACAGGGGTATTAACTCAAGAAAAAGAGTTACTCAGTCAGCAGAATTTAGAGATTCTCTCTAAGGTTGGCTATGCTCAAGGTGCGGTTGATTTATCCGATGATTTAGCGCGACAGTCTCAATCGATTTTAAGTCAGATTATTGAGGGGCGAGTTAAAGAACGAAGAATCAGAAAGAAAGCCTTTGTTAATGAAGTTTTAGGGACTGCAACGCTTGTTATTTCGTTAGTATCAGCCGTTTTTACCGTAGGGGCATCCTTAGCCGTTAATATTGCAACAGCAGGATTATCCGGCGCAGCAGCTACCGCAGCAGCAGCCAGCGCAACTGTTCTTGGTGTATCAGTTGGCACAATTACTTCTATTGCTACTACATTAAGCCTTATTAGTAGTTCTCTTAGTGCTGTTCAATCAGCCTATAATGGGGACTGGGCGGGTGCAGTTTTCCATGCAGCAATGGCTTTTGCCAGCTACGAAATTAGCGATATTAATAGCGAACTAGCGAAGAATCCTCAAGTTATTGAAACCACCAAGGCAATTGATGTTGCCAAAGAAGCAAAAGATTTGAGCTTAGTTGGTGAATTAACCCAGAAATTAGAACTCTTAAAATATGAGTTATCACCCAATCTACTCAACCTAACCAGATTCCAAACAGTCGCCCAAGGTGCTTACTCATCCTATCAGTACGCCAAAACAGGAGATACTACTCTCGCCTTATTATCTGGAGTTCAATCATTAGCTAATGCGGCATCTCTTGGCATTAAAGACATCACAAAATTAAATCAAGCTTCTGATATTCAAAAATTCTTTATTACAGCAGGACAAGTCTCTCTGGTAACAGCCCAAGGTATCAAAGCAATTGAAAATGGCAACTGGTTAGATGCGGCTAATGCAATCGGTAAGATTGCCGGACAAATTGACAAAAACTTTGCGTTAGGATTAGGGGAAGCTGGGAAAAAAGAACTAATAGATTTAACGGGATTAAAATGGGAAGAAATTCAAGACTTTGGGAAATTAAGTTCAGCCTTATATCAAACTATCGACAATAAAGACTGGATTAAAGCCATTCAAACAGCTGGTAAAGCAATTAACCTTGTTGATGATAGTTTATTAGGGGTTGATTTAGGAACCGAAGCCCATAAATCTATTAAAGATTTAACGGGGTTTGAATGGGAAGAAGTCGAAACTATCATTCAATCGGGAGTTAAGCTGGAAATTGCTGTCAGAGAACGTAATTTGCAAGCAATTACTCAATCCGTAAAAAGCATTGTAAATGTCTGGGTTACTGATGATAAACTCAAAATTGAGGCACAAAAAGTTACAGGACTTTCTTGGGAAGAAATCCAACGAATTACCCAGACAGGAGAAGCCATTACTAAAGCCATTGAAAAAGGAGATACAGCAGCTTGGATTAAATCCAGTAATGAACTTCTGGGCATTTGGCAAGGTAATCAAACCCTCCAAAACTTCTTAAAAATTAACCTAAATTTAGACTGGAAAGATTTCCAGCAAGTTGTTAAAGCAGGTCAATCTATTGCCATAGCTACTGATAAGCAAAGCGTTGAACAATGGGGACAATCTCTCAAAGAAGTTCTCAATATTTGGTATGATGACGATACGCTTAAGAACAAATTAACAACTGTATCTGGACTTTCTTGGGAACAAATTCAAAAGACAGAGGAAACCATTTCAACCCTTAATAAGGCCTACGAACAAGGTAATACTTTAGCTTGGATAGAAGCTAGTAACAAAATCCTGAAACTTTGGGAAACAGATCAAACCTTAGCCAATAAAATTAAAGTCAATACAGGCTTAGATTGGCAAGATTTTGAGAAGATTGTTAAAGCTGGACAAGCTACTGCGATCGCTGTTGACAGTGAAAAGTTAAAAGATTGGGGACAAGCGATCAGAAAAGTCGCTAATATTTGGGCTGATGATGCCACATTAAAAAGCAAAATTGAACAAGCAACGGGACTAACTTGGTCACAATTAAATAAATTAGAAAACACTGTTCAGGAACTAGATAAAGCTAGTCAAAATAACAATACCCAATCTTGGATTACTGCCAGTGATAATATTTTAACAATCTGGAAAACCGATCCTAGTTTTGCCAAAAAACTCAAAGAAGTTACCAGTTTAGACTTTACCGACCTAGAAAAAATTGTCAAAGCAGGTCAAGCTTCTGCCACAGCGATTGACAGTCAAGAACTCGCTAAATGGGGACAAGCCATCAGACGAGTGGCTAATATTTGGGTAGATGATAATACCCTAAAATCTACAGCAGAAGACCTCACAGGTTTATCTTGGGAGAAACTTCAAAAACTCGACAAAACCGTACAGGCAATTAATACTGCGATAAACAAAGATACAACCCAAGACTGGATAAATGCCAGTGATGAAATTCTGAAAATTTGGCAAGATGATCCTACTTTAACCCAAAAACTCAAAACCTATACTAATTTGAATTGGCAAGATATAGAAAATATAGTAAAAGCCGGTCAAGAAATAGCTAAAGCCGTTGATCAACAAACACTAGCACAATGGGGAAATGCCATTAAGAGTGCTGTTAATATTTGGGTAGATGATAATACTCTAAAATCTCAAGCTGAAAAAGCAACTGGACTTACTTGGGTACAATTAGAAAATCTTGCCCGTACCAATCGATTAATTAAACAAGCCATTGACACCAATGACTTAGAAACATGGAAAAAATCAACCGATGAAATTCTCAATATTTGGAAAGAAGATAAAGTATTAACTCAGAAACTCAAAGAAAAAGCAGGAATCGAATGGAAAGATATTGAATATATTGTCAAATCTGGTCAAGCGATCGCAACCGCATCTCAAGATACAACTCTAGAGAATTTAACAGCAGCTATTGAACAGATCGTATCTATTGGCGATCAAGATCCTCAACTTAAAGAGAAAATCAGAAGTATTTTGGAACTGGAATGGCAAAAACTAGAAGCAATTAGTCAAAAAAATCAACAAATACAAGCAGACTTAGCCCAACAGCAACAAGAAAACTGGGTCACAACCAATCAGAAATTGATCAACATCTTGGAGAAGAATGATGCTCTTATTCAAGAAAATCTTGCTCCCATTATCATTAACCCCATTCCCAATCAAACAGCAACCACTAATAAATTATTCACTTTCACTGTTGCTGAAACTACTTTCACAGACATAGATAAAAACGATTTTCTAACTTATTCAGCAACAGATGTGAATGGTAATTCTCTACCTAAATGGTTATCTTTTGATCCCAAGACAACAACTTTTAGTGGAACTTCTAAGGATACAACAAGCTCTAGTCTCGATATTAAGCTTGAAGTAAAAGATACTAAAGGATTGTCTTCCAGTAACGTTTTTACGCTTACCATTAATGCCATGACTGGAGGAGATGGCAACGATCTCCTTAATGGTAGTGCAGGAGATGATACCCTCAATGGGAATGCAGGCGATGACACCCTCAACGGCGGTAATGGAGATGACCTCCTCAACGGACAAGAAGGGAAAGATAGCATCAATGGTAATAGCGGAAATGACACTCTTAACGGAGGCGATGACAACGATATTCTTAGTGGCGGTGAAGGTAACGACTCCCTCAATGGTAGTCCGGGAGATGATAGCCTCAATGGCGATATTGGTAACGACATCCTTAACGGTGGCGATGGCAATGATACCCTCAATGGCGGGGAGGGGGATGATACACTTAATGGGGGTAACGACAGCGATCGCCTGTTCGGTGGTATTGGTCAAGACTCCCTCAATGGTGGACTAGGGAACGATAGTATCGATGGTGGGGAAGGCCAAGATACCCTTACTGGTAGCAATGGTAACGATACTATCAATGGCGGTTTAGGTGATGATAATCTCGATGGCGGTAGTGATAATGACCTTCTCAACGGTGGAGAAGGTAACGACACTCTCAATGGTACAGCCGGAATCGATACCCTAATCGGTGGGTTAGGGAATGACACCTATCAAATCGATACCACCAGTGATACCATTACCGAAAACGCCAACGAAGGTACAGACACCGTTCAATCTTCCGTAACTTACACCCTGGGGAATAACCTAGAAAACCTCACTCTAACTGGGACTACAGCCATTAATGGAACAGGTAACGCCGCTAATAACATCCTGACCGGTAATAGCGGTAATAACACCTTAACGGGTAATGGGGGTAACGATACCCTCAATGGAGGTACGGGAATTGATACCCTAATCGGTGGTTTAGGAAATGACACTTATCAAGTTGATACTACTACCGATACGATTACGGAAAATGCCAACCAAGGTACAGATACTGTTCAATCTTCCGTAACTTACACCCTGGGGAATAACCTAGAAAACCTCACCTTAACTGGGACTACAGCTATTAACGGGACAGGTAACACCTTAAATAACATTATCACTGGTAATAGTGGTAAAAATACCCTTACAGGAAGTGCGGGAAATGATACCTTGATTGGTGGCTTAGGTAATGATACCCTAACAGGAGGCGCAGGTAGCGATCGCTTCACCTTCAACAACCTCAATGAAGGTCTTGACACAATTACTGATTTTCTCTCCAGTCAGGGGGATAAAATTGCTCTCTCTGCTGCGGGTTTTGGCGGTGGTTTAGCCGCAGGAGTTGCGATTACAGCCGCTCAATTCGTGTTAGGAACAACTGCATTAAATGCCAGCAATCGCTTTATTTATAATACAATCACTGGAGGACTATTCTTTGATGGGGACGGGACAGGTACAATAGCAGCTATTCAAATTGCAACTCTTAGTTCTAAACCCACTCTTACCGCCTCTGATATACTTGTATTAGTTTAATCTTAATACAGCTTGTAGGGTGCGTTAGACGGCCAAAAATTGCTGCTTTGACTGGAAGGTGACAATCCGTCGTAACGCACCACCTATCATCGACTGTGATTGTGTGATGGACTATGATTGAAGTAACGCACCACCTATCATCGACTAAGTAGCTGGTTACAATTAAAGATAAAATACAAAGAATCAGAAGCCTGTCCCACTATCTAAGTGGGTAGAATTAAATATAAGATGAACGTAGGTTGGTTTGAAGCATGAAACCCAACGCCTGCTCATGTTAAGCTTTTCACGACTACTTATAGTTAATCATGTATTTCTGGCAATTTCGTGTTTATCAGCGTCCTTTGCTGCATCCCCTACAAAACCATCACGGACTATGGAAAATTAGGGAAGGAATTATTATTCGCTTAGAAGCGGAAGATGGACGTATTGGATGGGGAGAAATTGCTCCTTTACCTGAATTTGGTTCGGAAACATTATCGGCAGCAATATCATTTTGTCAAAGTCTCGAAAATCCCCTATCAATAAATTCAATTTTTTCTATTCCCGAACAATTTCCCGCTTGTCAATTTGCCTTTGAATCAGCTTTAGAAGATTTAAGTATAGAGAATCAATCAAGAGAATTAGAACCGAAAAATTATAGTTATTTATTACCCACTGGTGCGGCAGTATTTCCCTGTCTGGATGATATTTTAGCCGCTAATCAAACTAATACTTATAAATGGAAAATTGCAGTTAATTCTCTCAAGCAAGAGTTAACCTTATTTGAAAAATTAATTGAACGATTACCCAGGAACATTAAATTGCGTTTAGATGCCAATGGGGGATTGAGTATGGCTGAGAGTAAAATCTGGTTAAAAATTGCCGATGAATGTCAAATAATTGAATTTATCGAACAACCTTTACCCCCGTCTCAATGGTTAGAAATGTTGCAATTAAGTCAAGATTTTACCACGGGGATTGCCTTAGATGAATCGGTGGCCAATCTGCGACAAATAGAGGAATGTTATCAACGGGGATGGCGAGGAATTTTTGTGATTAAACCTGCTATTACTGGTTCAATACAAGGGTTAAGAAATCTCTGGAAAAAATATCCCTTAGATTTAGTATTTTCCTCGGTTTTAGAAACTAATATCGGCAGAAAAGCTGCTTTACGTCTAGCACAAGAATACCCCAGAAAGGGGCGAGCTTTAGGTTTTGGTGTGCAACAATGGTTTAATAATAGTGACCCCGATTGGTTGGAAAAACTGTGGACGACATCAGCAAACAATTAGCATATCTCAGTCAAAAAAATTGGTTATATGGATACAATAGCCAGAAATTTTATCAATTATATAAGTCCTATTGTCAGAAATTTATCGCCGCAGATAATCCTCGATTAACTATACTGCTTGCTGAAGGCAATCCCATTAAATTTTTAGCGATATTCTTGGCTGCCGTCAGGGTCAAAAGTTGCCTATTTCTAGCTAATCCCGACTGGAAAACTAACGAATGGCAGCAGGTTTTCTCTCTGATTCAACCCGATTATATTTTTGGTGAAAATATAAAGGTTTTTAACCATAATTCTTCTCCTGTCAATCCTTTGACTAATTCTCTGATGATACCCACGGGGGGAACCTCGGGAAAAATTCGCTTTGCTATCCATAACTGGTTAACTTTAACTGCTTCTGTTAAAGGTTTCTCTGAATATTTTCAAGTCAAGCAGGTTAACTCTTTTTGCCTATTACCTTTATATCATGTTAGTGGTTTAATGCAGTTTCTGAGAAGTTTTTTAACAGGGGGAAATTTTGCTCTTATTCCTTACCATAAAATCAAACAAAAGCGGATAAATAATCTCAATCTTCAAGATTATTTTATCTCTTTAGTTCCCACTCAATTACAATTTTTTCTAGAAAATGATCCTCGCTGGTTAGCCAATTTTAAAACAGTTTTACTAGGAGGTTCCCCTGCATGGCCATCTTTACTAGAAAAAGCTAGAGAATATAATATTTCTTTGTCTCCTACCTATGGAATGACGGAAACTGCCTCACAAATTGTCACCCTTAAACCGGAATATTTTCGACGAGGAAATAATAGTAATGGACAGCTATTACCCCATGCTCAGATAAAAATTAATCCCGATAACCAGAAAATTATTATTGAAGCGAAATCTTTATTTTTAGGCTATTATCCCCATCTTAATCAAGCAAGCTACTTCGAGACCGATGACTTAGGTGACTTCGATGAAAGTGGTTATTTATATATCATTGGTCGCGATAGTCAAAAAATAATTACCGGAGGAGAAAATGTTTATCCTCTTGAGGTAGAAACTGCCATTAGACAAACTAATTTAGTTAAAGATGTGGTGGTTTTAGGGTTGCCAGATTCTCGATGGGGACAGATAATTGTCGCTTTTTATGTACCCGTTAATTCTCAGATAAACCAGACAAGTATTCAATCCCAGATTAAAGATAAATTAGTCAATTATAAACTGCCGAAACATTGGATAAAATTACCAGAGATACCAAAAAGTCCCCAGGGTAAGATTAATCGAACCACTTTAATTAAATTAGCTGAAACTTTTTTTGACACCGAGTCAAACCCTAGACGATAATTAGAGTGACTGTTCCAACATCTGACCGTGTTCTTTAAGCCATTGCTTGGCCTTTTCCATACTAGCAATTTGCGACCTGATAATCTGCCAAAATCGTGGAGTGTGGTTCGATTCAATCAGATGCGCTAACTCATGAACTATCACATAATCAATTACGAACATCGGGGCTTTGATCAATCGCCAGTTCAAGTTAACATTGTCTTGGGGTGTACAAGAACCCCAGCGATATTTGCTGTCGGTAATTTTAGCCTGATTAAACCTGACACCAAGCTTTTTAGCATAAAGGTTGACACGAGGAAGTATCTTCTCTTTTGCCTTCTGAATGTACCAATCTTGAAAAATCTCGCCGTCATTCTCTGTTAGTGTCTTTGGTACTCGAAAGCGATTGTTAATAAACTTTATTTCTGTCTCATCATCAACCAATTCTAAACGATAGGAGCGCCCTAAATAAAGAAGCGACTCGCCATTAACCAGTTCCTTACCAGGAGGATGAAGTGGGACTTGATACTTCTGCTCGTGGTGAATTTTTTCATAGAGCCACTGCTTGCGTGACTCTACTATTTGCTGGATCTTATCGGGATGAGTACCAGTAGGCGCTCTGACCACGATCGAGCGATCACGTTCCACGGTAATGGTCAGGGTCTTACGACTGGAAGAATAAATGATTTTATAGTCAAGTTTCATATTAAAAGTCGCTCAATTTTACTCGATTCAGCCTAAAAAATTCGGTCGTTATTTTTCTCTGCTATTTCCATCACCCGCGAGATAATCTGTTCTCGATTGTCCACAAGATTGGGAATTTGGTAAAAGTCGGGAGAGAGTAACACTTTTTGAATCTCTGCCTTAAGTTTCTTGCGAGCGGGAATGCTCTCCCAAAAGCTAGTTAATTGTAACTCCTGCTCAACAACGGTAAATACCTGTTGAGTGAGAGCGACCATCTGAGAAACCATATCGTCAGTTAATGCCGCTTCTCCAAAACACTCCCGTTTGAACATCCGAAAGAAGGGCAGCTGCTTTTTCCTGTCCAGTCCGTAGGTAGGCTCATTTTTTGCTTCTCTCGCCTTCTGGCGTAGTTTTTCCAGTTCTTGGTAAATCTTGTCCCAATTGTCTTTAAACTCCTCGAAGATGGCTCTCAGTGCTTCAGAAAAGGAGGCTTGCAGTTCGGGATCATCTGCCAGATCGATCTCGATATAGTGGCGGAGAGCGTGTTCGATTGCGGCGGCCTTTGTTTTGACTCGCTGGTGTTTCTGGACATGGCTCTCAAAGTCCTTATCCAAGATCGAGATCGGTTTAACTTTCTCGTCGATTCCCCTTGATTGCAGATACTGGTCGGTCAGCGCCCGCAGCTTGGGCGGGATTCCCTTCATACTTAGGCGCTCATCGCGGAAGTGCTTCCCCGCTAGTACATTCACTGCGGTGAGAGATTGGTAGTCTCTCATATAGTTCAAGGCCTCCTTGGCGGGATAGACCAAGTTAAGGCTGCGGGTCAGCTTCTTGAAGGCCAGCATGAACTCGAATCGCACATCCTCGTCATAGAAGAGGTCGAAAAAGGCATCTTGATCGTTCAGGTCGGTGAGTCCATGTTGCTTCAAGAGTGCGAGGATTTTGCGGTGGTCATCCTCAAGCTGACGGATCTCGTCCTCGGGAAAACTTAAGGTTTCCTCGATTTCTTGCTGCTCTCGCTCGTCGTAGTTATCAATAGCTCGCTTCAAGTGGTGGCCGATGCCCACATAGTCCACGACAAAGCCTTTATCCTTGTCCGCACCGCCGACTCGGTTGACACGGGCGACCGCCTGTAAGAGGTTGTGGGCCTGGATGACCCTATCGAGATACATCACCTGCTCTACTGGGGCATCAAAGCCAGTCAGTAGCATATTATTGACGATGACAATGCCCACATCTCCAGTAATCCCCTCATCCCTTGCGTCAAAGGGCAGTTTAAAGCTTTTAATAGTAGTATCGTGGCGGGTGGAGTTGCTGTATTGCTTGAGGTGGGGTAGGTCGTTATGACTGCCGGAGATGACCACATCGGTCTTAAGTCGTTTCAGGCGATCGAGGTTAAGCCGGTGGGGATTCCCCTGCTCCAATTTGGCAATCTCCTCGGCCAGGGCAGCATCTAAATGCTCTTTGTACCGCACCGCCGCCTCCCGGGAAGTCGCCACCACCTGGGCCTTGTAGCCGTTGGGAAAGATGCACTGGAGATAGTGCTGCACCATATCCTTGGCTTTAGCGGCGATGGTGGGATGGGCTTCTAGGTAGGCATCCCGCGAACCATGGCCCAAAATCTGCAGCCGCTCTTGCAGGTTGTACTCACTGAAGACATCGGCAAAAGCCGCATCCATAGCTGTCTGATCAGACACCTCGGCGTTATGGGTGCGCCCGGTGTAAACAATTTCTAGGGTTACGCCGTCCTCGATGGACTGGCCCATGGTGTACTTGTCGATGTAGTCCCCGAAAACTTTCTCAGTTTTGTCGATGGGGGTGCCGGTGTAGCCAATACGGGAAGCGCAGGGGAGAGCTTTGTCGAGGTTTGTCCCCAGCAGGCTGTACTGAGAGCGGTGGGCCTCATCGGTCATCACCAGGATGTTGCTGCTCCGGTTTAGCTCTGGGAAGGTCTCCCGCAGTTCCCGCTCTTGGAATTTGTGGATCATGGCCATGACCAGATCCGAGGAGTCGCTGCGAAGTAGTTCCTTCAGTTTGGCGATGCTATTGGCGGGCTTAACGGTAAAGCCAACACTTTGGCCGGTCTCGGCGAGTTGCTGCTCTAGTTGGGTGCGATCGGTGATAAATACCACTTTCCACTGGGAAAGGTTGTTATGGCGGTACATGGCCCGCACCATAAACATCATGGTAAGGGACTTACCTGACCCCTGGGTATGCCAGATGATGCCGCTGCGCTCCCGGGGGGTTTTGCCCTCTAGGAGACGCTCCACGGCTTTCTTGACGGCACGAAACTGCTGATAACGCCCGACGATTTTGATGGTTTCTCCCTTGTTGTTGATGGAGAAAAGGGTGAAGTTGCGAATAATCTCTAGGAGGTTATCGGGGGCGAACATTCCCGCCACCAGTCGCTGCTGGTCGTTGGGGGAGCTAATGCCGTGTTCTAGTTGTTCTAGGGTGCGGGGATAGGGGTCAGCCCAACGGAAGAAGTATTTTTCGGTGTGGGTGGTAATAGTGCCAAATTTTGCCTGATTGCGGCTGGTAGCTACGACAAACTGGTTATAGAAGAAGAGGGGGACATTTCCCTCGCCCTTAGCGCCGCGCTGTTCGCTGTAGCGGAGGAGTTGCTCGATCGCCTCGGCAATGGGTTCTTTGACTTTGGGGGATTTACATTCAATGACCACCACTGGCAGCCCATTGAGAAAGAGGACAATATCGGGGATGATGTGGTTTTCTGTGCCTAGAATCCGCACCTTAAACTGGCAAACGGCGATGAAGCGGTTGTTAGTTGGGTGGTCAAAGTCGATAAACCTGACGGTGGGGCTTTTTTCGCCTGTTTTACGGTTCTCTGAGACGCTGGTATTCTCCTGAAGCAGTTTAAAGACGTGGCGGTTATTTTCCAGTAGGTTGGTGCTGGGGAAGTTGGCGGTGAGTTGTTTGATGGCTTCTTCTATTTGGTCGGTTTCTAGCCAGGGGTTGATGATTGTAAGCTGTTCTCGCAGCACCGGCAGCATCACCACCTCGGTAAAGCTTTCTCTAAAAGTATCCTGTGGTTTTTGTTTTGTCTCTAAATCCAATATTTCCCAATCTAAACCGTACAGTTGATCAAGTAAGGGCTTTTCGACCCCGTTGCGCTCATCGAGTTTGATAGGTTGAGGTGTTTTGTTCATGACCAGATAACCTTTATTTAACTGTATTTATGAGGTTTTTCGTCTAAATCTTCTTGAGGGAACAGGGAACAGGGTTAAAT
>NZ_JADEXI010000056.1:0-14240 GCF_015207185.1 Microcystis sp. LEGE 08355
AGTACCAGAAATATTTACGCCGGGGGCTTTGTCAAAGAAAGAGTCGAGGCGGAGCAAAAAGTAAGCGTGGAGGGATTCCAGGGCGTGTGGATATCAGCGAGCGACCAGCAATTGCTGACCAGAAAACCGAGATCGGTCATTGGGAAAGTGACACGATGATTGGAGGAAATCATCTAGGAGTTCTCGTTACCCATGTAGACAAGGCCTCGAAATTTCTAGTAGCAGGATTAGCCAAAAACAAAACCGCATCGGAAATCAATAGAGTCACAGAAAAACTTTTTCAAGAGATTCACCCTGACCAAAGAAAAACCTTTACTTGTGACAACGGGAAAGAATTTTGTGGACATCAAGAGTTGAGTCAGAAATTGGGAGCAGATTTTTATTTTGCTACTCCTTATCATTCTTGGGAGAGGGGATTAAACGAGCCTACTAATGGACTATTAAGACAATTTTTTCCCAAGGGAACGAATTTTAAAATTGTTAAGCCAGAGGAGGTGGAAAGAGCCGTAAACTTGATTAACAATCGTCCTCGAAAATGTCTTGACTATCGTACCCCGAATGAGGTATTCTATAAAGGTAGATCAGACAGTGATGCAATTCAGACTTGAATTGGCCAATCAACCCTAGGACTAAGGGGGGATCGAACCTAAAATCTATTTTTAATTTAATTATAACCAGCTACTTATCTCCTGAATACTGCCGATCGCCTCCTAACCCCACCAACAAACTTTTTGCCGCAAACCCTAAATAATGTCATCCTCAAATTTATAACCGACACCGACTACAGTTTTGATAAAGATCGGATTAGCAGGATCGGATTCTACTTTTTTGCGTAAGCGTCGGATATGGGTATCTACTACCCTTTCATCGCCAAAAAAATCATTTCCCCAGAGATTATCGATTAATTGGGTGCGACTCCAGACGCGATTGGGATAACTGACAAAGGTAGCTAATAAATTAAATTCTAAGGTGGTTAAATCGAGGGTTTCCTCTGGCATTCCCTCCAATTTACGAACAGCAGAATGTTGATCTAAGTCGATAATAAAATGACGGCTGCGATGGAGTTGCTGGGGTTGGCTATCGTGTCTTAAACTACGTCTTAATAAAGCTCTTACGCGAGCGGTTAATTCCCGGGGACTAAAGGGTTTGACCATATAATCATCGGCTCCCGTGGATAGACCGATAATGCGATCAATTTCTTCTCCCCTAGCGGTTAACATTAAAATATAGGGGTCTTTTGTCCCAGGTTTTTGGCGAATTCTAGCACACAATTCCAGTCCGTCTAATTCCGGTAACATTAAATCTAAAATCACTAAGTCTGGTTGCTTTTGATAAAATAGTTCTAGTCCTACCCTACCATTATAAGCCAGATGACAATTAAATGATTCCCGCTCTAAAGTTTGCTGAATCAAATGGGCGATTTCAATTTCATCCTCGATAATAACGATATCCATACAAAGGAAAAAGTTTACAAATATCTAGGCATATTTTAACATATCAAGTAGCTGGTTATAATTAAAATTAAAATGGATTTTAGGTTCGATCCCCCCTGCCCCCCTTGATAAGGCTATCCATTAGTCACATCTTTCTTAACATAAAATTTGACAAAAAGAGAAAAGTGTGCCAGATGGCTCAAGGGGGTTCTATAGGGGAACCAATTTGATGAGATAGTTTCCAAGTCTGGCTGATATCATGTTACCTTCCCAGTCCCAACCAAATAGTTTTAACACCTGGTTCACCGTCGCCTTTTCTACCTAAAAAACCCCCAAGAGAAGCAATCATTCTGACCGCTTCTGGCCAAGGAGGGCGGCTTTTCAGGTGGCGGACTCTTTTTCTGAATAGTGGCACACAAAGATTGCCATTCATGTTCTTCCAAAAAACTTTCACAACTCTCCTCTCCCTGTAAGCGTGCTTGATAGGTTAACCAGAGTAATCTCCAAGCTACAATTGAATAGGTAGCTAAAGCCATCTCAATTCTCCGACCCGTTTCTAATTGCAGTTTTTCTAATCCACAACCACTTTTTAAAACAAAATGATAGCGTTCTATCAACCAGCGATAACTATACCAGCGCCCACAGGTTATCGCTGATTCAAAGCTACTAATGTCTAGGCTAGTTAAGAGGAGCCAACTGATAGGATTAACTCCGGTATGCGGATTTTCTTCTTCAGCTAAAATTACCTGTAATTTGACCGGTTGACGAGGGGTCGCTTTCGAGTGATGCTTAGGTACTTGTATTTCAAAACTGGCAAATCTAACTGTTAGTTTAGCTAGTCTAGCCTCGTGATTAGGATTGCGTTTTACTTGCACATCTAGGCTACCACAGGCTTTAATTTCTCTGATGGATTGATGTAAATATTTAGGCTCTGGATGCCCTGACCTTTGCTTTTCTTCGAGATAGTTAACTTTTCGGTTATGAGTTCCTCGAATTAATAAATGAGAGTTAGGACTTCTTGATTGGGCAAATAAATCAAATATGTCTGCTTCACAATCTCCGATTGTTACTACTTGAATTTCTTCGGGTATTTGTTGTTGTGTTTCTGACAAAGAATCTAACCATCTTTGACTTTCTTTTTCTTCGGTTTCTCTTTTTTTGCGTTGCTTGGCAATCCCTAAATTCTTTTCTTCTCTTGCCCAGACATATTGATTAATCAGTCCTAAAGGTAAGCTGTTCGTAATTTAAATTGCTTGTTGAGACGAGGCAAGAGGCAAAAGGCAACACCCCCCCGATGTCGGGGGGGCAAGGGGGGAGGTTCGGCTAATCTAAGAATAAGCGGTTTAAATGCGTCTTAGCTTATTCCTGGCGGTGACACTCCTAAGCTGGTATGAACTTTGAGACCAAAGGATTTTTTATAATCTAGATAACCCATTCCTTTTTTGGCTTTTTGCGTCGTCAAGTCTAAACTGGTTGTGTCTTGCACTGCCAAAACTATTGGATGTTCTTTGATTCTTTCTACTGTACTTTTGGCCTGGGCGGCAATTATATCTGAGGGGTGAAAATAGGGGGAATTCCAAAAGTCGTAGGTGGCACTGGCGGCGGCTAGATTTCCCGAAGCTTGTGGCACACTTGTACTAGGTTGGCTGGCCAAGTTTTCCACGATAGTGATTAACCTTTTCTTTCTTCTGGTGTCCCCTAGGTCTGCATACTGTAGTTCTTGGGCTGCCCATTTCTCCATTTTTTTGCTTACCTCCACCTTAATTCCTTCTTTCAAAACTATACCTATCAATCGTTTCCCCTTTTTTTAAGTTTCTTCTCTTTTTGTTAAGAAAGATCCGACTAATGGATAGGATCACTCCAAGGGTTGGCACTTTTTGAGGGAAAAAAGTCTAAAAGTCTTAGCCAACAAGGTTTTTAGATTTATTCAGCAAACCCTAGTTACTTGGCGGGGAAACATCGGCAAGCTGCTAGAATTTTACCAGAAAAAATCCAACAGGGAAGATTATCTGATCTTTTATTTACCTCTTGAAAACGGAATTGAAATCCCAAGGGTAGTTAGTAGATATAGAGATTTAGATGCTATGTTTGATGTTGATTAAGAAAGAGATCGCCCCGGTAGAGGTTGTTACCCTTCCCGTCCGCCGTTAGCTGCTCAAAATTGTATCAAATGTACTGGACAAAAAAGACTAAGTATTGTCGAAAAATTGTTGATCAAATTCAATTATAATTAACTTCATTATTCAAAATTTTAGTTAATTATGCGTTACAAACTTTTAGGTAATAGTGGTCTGCGAGTTTCCGAACTATGTCTAGGAACGATGACATTCGGGGAAGATTGGGGTTGGGGGTCCGATAAAGAGGAAAGTCGGACGGTTTTTCAGGCTTTTGCGGAAGCGGGCGGCAATTTTCTCGATACGGCTAATATCTACACTAACGGAACCAGTGAAACATTAGTGGGGGAATTTGTCAAGGGCGATCGAGAAAAATGGGTAATCGCCACGAAATATTCTCTCAACACCCGCCCCGGCGATGTCAATGCCTGCGGAAATCATCGAAAAAACCTCTTTCAGGCGGTAGAAGCTAGTTTAAAGCGTTTAGGTACTGATTACATTGATTTACTCTGGCTTCATCTTTGGGACTCTCTTACTCCTATTGAAGAAGTGATGCGCGCTTTCGATGATTTGGTCAGGATGGGAAAAGTCCTTTATATCGGCATTTCTGACAGTCCTGCTTGGATTGTCTCCCAAGCAAACACCCTGGCCACCCTACGGGGATGGACACCCTTTATCGGACTACAAATAGAATATTCTCTCAAGGAACGCACCCCCGAACGGGAATTATTGCCCATGGCCAAAGCATTAAATATCGGGGTGACAGCTTGGAGTCCTCTGGGAGGAGGCGTTTTAACGGGAAAATATAATCAACCCAACCCCGTCGATGGTCGTTTAAGCATGACCGACCAACCTTTTCAAATTTTTGATCGCGATTTAAAAATTGCCGAGACTGTCCTAGAGATAGCCAGAGAAATCGGGAAATCACCGGCACAAGTGGCGTTAAATTGGCTCAGAAATCGCCCTAACTCCGTAATTCCCATCATTGGCGCTCGAAAATTGTCCCAATTGCAGGATAATTTAGCCTGTGTGGATTTT
The DNA here is from genome assembly GCF_015207185.1 of Microcystis sp. LEGE 08355. Lineage (NCBI taxonomy): Bacteria > Bacillati > Cyanobacteriota > Cyanophyceae > Chroococcales > Microcystaceae > Microcystis > Microcystis sp. LEGE 08355. The sequence continues at coordinate 4,586 of NZ_JADEXI010000056.1, forward strand.
AACCTGACTGGGGAACAGCTGCAACGACTCGATAATATTAGTGCCATTTCCCTGGGTTTTCCCCACGAACTTTTAGCCAGTCAATTTGTTGGCGATATCCTATTAGGAGGAGTAGCAGCACAATTGGACTGATGATGGAAGTTTTTGTTTATGGAACCCTGAAACCTAAGCAGAGTAACTATTCTGCCTACTGTGCAGGAAAAGTGATCAACTCTAAAACCGCCTACACAAAGGGGCATTTATACCATCTTACCGCCCTCGGTTATCCCGGATTGACCGAGGGCGAGGGCTGGGTGAAGGGAATTTTATTGACTTTTAACGCAAATTATGATATAGGGCTTTTGGATGCTTTGGAAGATTATCAACCCGGCAGAGCTGCAGAAGAAAACGAGTATCAGCGTCGCAGAATTCCTATTTATAATCTAGAGCGAGAATTAATCGGCGAAGCCTGGGGATATATGATGACACCGGCAAAAATAGCTATCCATGGCGGTATTTGGCTGCCTTCTGGTTGGTGGACCGGTAGCGATCGAGAATAGGGATGAGGGGTCCGATTCTGTTAAGATATACAAATTAAAAGCTTAATCGTGAAAAAATTATGTATTTACTCCTAGAAGTGGCCAGTGGCAAATTCCCCGTTTATTTTGTGGCAGTTTATGTGGTCGGTTTTCTCGCTGCTGTCACCATCGGTTCGATCGCTTGGTACAATTCTAAACGCCCCGTCGGTTGGGAAGATGCCCAAAGACCTGATATTATCCCTGAAGTGAAGACCGGGGTAGATTCTGATTCTCAATCCTAGAAAAAGGCAGTGATCAGTTATTTTAGCCGTCAGCTTTTTTCTCCGTTCTCAGCAATCAGGTTGGTCGCGGGGGCTAAAGACCTTACTAGGTGTTGATTTTAGGCATTTCAGCCTTATTGGCTGCCTAAACGTTTCCCAGCGAACAGAAACACGATCGATCAACCAAGGTCGATCGCAAATCGCTATGATAGAATATTGGGTCTTTAATTTCCGTCCCCTCCCCCTCTTATGAAACTGCCTGTCGTCGCTATTATCGGTCGTCCCAATGTGGGCAAATCCACCCTCGTCAATCGTATCGCTGGAGATCAACAGGCGATCGTTTTCGATCAACCCGGGATTACCAGAGATCGCACCTATCAACCAGCTTTCTGGTGCGATCGAGATTTTCAAATTGTCGATACAGGGGGGCTAGTTTTTAACGATGACAGCGAATTTCTCCCTTTAATCCGCGAACAGGCTTTAATCGCCCTAGCAGAGGCAAGTGTGGCGATTTTTGTCGTCGATGGCCAGGCAGGAATTACCGCCGGCGATCGAGAAATTGCCGCTTGGTTACGACAGCAAAATGTCCCGATACTTTTGGCCGTCAATAAATGTGAATCGGTGGAACAGGGTATCCTGCAAGCAACGGAATTCTGGGAATTAGCCATCGGTGAACCCTTCCCCATCTCGGCCATTCACGGCTCTGGTACAGGTGAACTACTTGATGCTCTGATTAAATATTTGCCACCCGGGGCGGCAATTCCCGAAAATGAAGAAATTAAAGTGGCAATTATCGGTCGTCCTAACGTGGGTAAATCCAGTCTCCTCAATGCTTTAACTGGACAACAACGGGCGATCGTTAGTCCGATTTCGGGAACCACCAGAGACTCGATCGATACTTTAATTGAACGAGAAGGACAGGTTTATCGGTTAATTGACACCGCCGGCATTCGCCGTAAGAAGAATGTGGACTATGGAGCCGAATTTTTCAGTATTAACCGTGCTTTTAAGGCAATTCGCCGGTCTGACGTGGTGCTATTCGTCATCGATGTGCTAGATGGTGTCACCGAACAGGATTTAAAATTAGCAGGACGAATCATTGAAGAAGGGCGTGCGGTGGTGCTAGTGGTCAATAAATGGGATGCGGTGGAGAAAGACACCTATACCATCAATACTTACACCAAAATGCTCCAGGATCGGCTGTATTTCATGGATTGGGCAGAAATGATCTTTGTCAGTGCCATGACGGGGCAAAGAGTCACCAAAATCCTCGAATTAGTCGATATTGCCGCCGAATCTCACCGTCGTCGCGTCAGTACCTCGGTAATCAACGATGTGATCGAAGATGCGGTTAAGTGGCACAATCCCCCCACCACCAGAGGCGGAAAACAGGGGAAACTATACTATGGCACGCAAGTATCGAGTCAACCCCCCACGATCGCCCTTTTCGTTAACGATCCCCAGCGCTTTAATGATAACTATCGCCGTTACATCGAAGGGCAATTCCGGCAACAGTTAGGCTTTAAAGGAACCCCGATCCGCTTAATCTGGCGCGGCAAACCGGCGCGAGAAGTGGAAAAAACGGTTAATAGAGCCACCAAGGTCTAATTTATGGATTTATTGCGAAGTTTGCCCATCGGTCTTTATCTCGATCAACCGATTACCCGACTACATCAACTAGATGCGCGGGTAAAATTTATCTGGTTAATGGCTTTTTTAGCGGCACCCTTATTGGCTAATTCTTGGTGGCGTTTAGCTTTGGTGGGATTGTTAATGTTGTTAACCCTGTTAGCTCCTATTCCCCCCCGCGTCTGGCGGCAACAGATGGGCTGGCTGATATTTTTAGCGATTATCGTCTTTCTGATTACTGCTATCACTCCCGATGGTTTAGGGGTGAGTATTCAGCCGCGTTTACCGGATGAAGGGCTGAATTTACCGCCAGCAAGTGATTATCAGTATGTTTTATGGGATAGAGGTCGTTTATTTGTTACCCGACGTTCTTTGGAATTAGCAGTGAGAATTAGTACCTTAGTTTTTACTTTAATTTATAGCACTAATCTCTTTTTGTTGACGACGGCCCCGGAAGAAATTACCGAAGGTTTAGAGAATTTAATGAGTCCTTTACGGCGATTTAATGTGCCGGTGACGGAAATTTCTCTGACTCTGACCCTGTCTTTGCGCTTTATTCCCCTGGTTTTAGAAGAAGTGCAAAATCTAGCTAGGTCAGTGCGAACTAGGGCGATCGATTGGCAAAAATTAGGGATTAAAAAGAGTTTAAACGTCTGGTTAACAGTAGTGGAAAAATTACTAGATAATTTGCTTTTGCGCGCCGAACAAATAGCGATCGCTATGGAGGTTCGCGGTTTTACCAGTCCCAATCAGCATCAAGTACGCTGGCACCAATTACAGTTAAGATGGGCTGATTTTATCGCTTTATTTTTGTTAATTCCCTTTTGGGCAGCCCGATTAGTTTGGGGGGGGTTATAGCAGTTATCAGTTATCAGTTATCAGTTATCAGATGCGAGTTTTAAGTGTGCAGTATTAAATAGAAGTTTCCTACTGTCTTTTCACCTGATAGTTCTTCGTTACTTGGTCTGGTTTGATCGGGGGGCATAAATCGACTAAATCTTTATCTGGCAAGGGATTTAATTGATTAGTTCGCTCTAGAAAACAATTGACAAAAATCGCCAAATGTCTTTCTCTATAAGAGTTTCATTTCTTATAACCCTGTCCGTTGCATAGGACAAACCGAAGAACCTCACTGATTACTGATTACTGATTACTGATTACTGATCACAGCAAAAAACTCCCCACTTCCCACTTCTCACTCGCCAATTTCCTACTAAAGATAGATACTTAAATATATCAAAAGTATTACCTATAAAAGTAAGTGACGGCGTTTCTAATAAAGATGAAGTATGAGACAATTTAGCATTTGGCAGGGTGCATCTCATTTTTCTAAATCTACTAAGTTGGGATTTTTCAAGGAAGTCCGTAGGTTGGGTTGAGCGAATCAATAGGTTAAAGAAAACCTCTCAATTTTAGGGGAAAGCGAAACCCAACATTTCAGTCCGTAGATTGGGTTGAGCGAATCAATAGGTTAAAGAAAACCTCTCAATTTTAGGGGAAAGCGAAACCCAACAGCCAACACCTAAATCCGTCGGAATCGCTGATCGCTTCTCATGACCTTTTGTGGGGTTTCCTTGGCTCAATCCAAGCGTACTATAGTTGGGTTTCCTGACGTCAACCCAACCTACAAGTCCTTTTTGTTGGGTTGAGTTCGTAGCAACTGTATCGCCAGTTCGTTCATCAGGTTCGGCTTCACCTTCCCGTTAACGTAGTCACAAGCGGTTCGGGTTTTACTTGGAGTTGGCAAGATCCGGTGAGGACTGGTTTCATCCCCTCATTAATAATCAACACATGAGGATTTTGAGGAAGATGCAAGAATTTATTGGCGATTTTCGGGGCATCGAACCCCTCAAAGCCGAACGGTAGGGACTCGTGCGGTTTCGTTGAGAAAATTGTCGGAAAAGAGATATTAACTCAGAAAGCGATTATACTCAATGATCGAAGACTATTGGCTGGCGATCGATGAACCAAGACAACGAGATTAGTCATTTACTAGACCTCATGCCTGCTTCGGGACGGATGATGACGCGCATTGTCAGCAAACCCGAAAGCAGCAAGGTAATCGAAACTAATTTTCCCCTGCCCTGGCAAAGAGGAGTCAGACCGATTCCAATTAATTTTGACCTCTGGCGGCAATTATCAAGACCCCAACGGGATTTAGTCTTGTTAAGGGCTGTCTGTGTTTTAACGGCAGTAAAATGGTTTAAACCCGATCTCGATCGAGTAATTGCTCTGGCTGGTATGATCGGTTTAACCGTGGAAACCCTGCAAACCGATGCCGTCGGTATGGCAGTAGCGGGGGGTTTAACTGCCTTGGCAATTAACCGGATTTGGCGGGAAAAACGCAGCCCCCAACGGGAATTAGATGCGGATGAAGCAGCCCTAAAAGTGGCCGTTAGACGCGGTTACACGGAAACCGAGGCCGCTAAAAGTTTATTATCGGCTATTGAGACTATAGCTGAAATTGAAGGGCGATCGAGTCTCAATTTTAACGAGTTGTTGCGCTGTCAAAATCTGAAAAAATTAGCCAATCTCTCCTTTGTTGGTGTTCCCGATCAGGTGAGACAATCCTAGGGTCAGTTGTTTTGGCTATCAGCTTTCTTTTTACTGATTACCGATCACTGACGACTTAAATCCCTAACCCTAAAATAACTACTATAAAAATATCTTTCCCCTTGCTCAATGGCTGCAATTGACTCTTTAGAAAAAGCCTTAAAATATCACTTTGGCTACGATCAATTTCGACCGAATCAACGCCAAATAATTGAGGCTGCTTTAAATAATCAGGATTTATTAGTAATTATGCCCACCGGAGGCGGTAAATCTCTCTGTTTTCAGCTACCAGCTTTAATCAAAAAAGGGGTGACGGTGGTGGTTTCTCCCCTAATTGCTTTAATGCAGGATCAAGTAACTGCTTTAGCTGATAATGGCATCGGGGCAACATTTCTCAATAGCACTTTAAACGCTAAACAAGTCAGAGAAAGAGAATCTTTAATACTGCAAGGAAAAATTAAACTGTTATATGTCGCCCCAGAAAGATTATTATCGCCTAGTTTTTTAGACTTTTTAGCTGTTATTGATAATTACCTCGGTTTAGCCTGTTTAGCAGTGGATGAAGCTCACTGTGTCTCCGATTGGGGTCATGATTTCCGCCCTGAATATCGACAAATTAAACAAGTTCGTCAACGCTTTCCCTCCGTGCCAATTCTGGCTTTAACTGCCACCGCTACCCAACAGGTTAGAGAAGATATTATCCAACAATTAGGATTGCGAGATACTTCCATTCATATTGCTAGTTTTAATCGTCCTAATCTTTATTATGAAGTTCAACCTAAAACCAGTAAATCTTATCAGCAATTGTATCAATATATTAAAGGACAAAAAGGAGCAGGAATAGTTTACTGTATCAGCCGCAAAACCGTCGATAAAGTTGCTGAACAGTTGCAAAAAGATGGTATTAATGCCCTACCCTATCACGCGGGTATGGAGGATCGGGAAAGAAGTAACAATCAAACCCGTTTTATTCGGGATGATGTGCAGATTATGGTGGCAACAATTGCCTTCGGTATGGGGATTAATAAACCGGATGTACGCTTTGTCATTCATTACGATTTACCCCGCAATTTAGAGGGATATTATCAAGAATCAGGCCGTGCGGGTAGGGACGGAGAACCAGCTAAATGTACCCTATTTTTTAGCTTTGCCGATGCCAGAAAAATTGAGTATTTTATTAACCAAAAAACCGAGCAAAATGAACAACAGAAAGCTCGTCAACAATTGCGACAGGTGTTAGATTATGCTGAAGGGACTGAATGTAGAAGATCGAGCGTACTAGGTTACTTTGGAGAAAGTTTTGCGGGTAACTGTGGTAACTGTGATAACTGTCGGAATGGTACAAATAACCAGGATTGGACGATCGAAGCACAAAAATTTTTATCCTGTGTGGCGCGGACCGGACAGAAATTCGGTATGATGCACATAATCAACGTACTCAGGGGAGGAAAAGGTGAAAGAATCACCCAATATCAACATCACTTATTATCTACTTATGGCATCGGTAAAGATAAAACTATGGAGGAGTGGAAACGTTTAAGTCGTTCCCTTGTCCAGCAAAATATATTAGTAGAAACTGAAGACGATTTTAGAATCTTGAAACTTAATCAACACAGTTGGGAAGTGATGCGGAAACAACGTTCCGTGTTTATTGCCGTCCCCCAAAAAGCTAACGGTCAAATCTTGGGAGACGACAATCCCGATACGGTGGAAAGTGATTTATTATTCGATCGCTTGCGGCAATTGCGGAAGAAAATTGCCGATAGTCAAGGGATTCCTCCCTACGTTATTTTCCATGATTCTAGTCTGCGTTTGATGGCCCAATCAAAACCCCGGAGTTTAGAGCAGTTTCGTCAAATTTCTGGAGTAGTACAAAGCAAAGTGCAGCAGTATGGTGATATATTTATAGCGGCAATTAATGATTTTTGTCAGGATAGTCTTCCCTCTACTCAATTCCTCACTCTCCAATACTATCAAGATGGTTTGAATGCGGAAGAAATCGCTCGCAAAAGAAGCTTAAAAGTCTCAACCATCTATGAACATTTAGCTAAATTGCTGGAAGCGGGTTACGAAATTGATATTAATCAGTTAGTCTCTAAAAATAAACAGGAATATATTCGTTTAGCGATTAAAAAAGTGGGTGATCAATCCCTGAAAACTCTCAAAGAAAATCTGGGAGATAATTATAGTTATGAGGAAATTAAATTAGTTGTTGCTTGGCAAAGACGACCCCGGCAATAAGGCCAGAGCAACTCTTTTGATGCAACCCTCCACTTTACAGGCAATAGGCAATAAATAATCAGTTTTTAATAACCGGATTTAGTATTACAACCAGTGGGTTAATCGGCTCAAAAATTGCTTTTTCTGGGGTTGAAAAATTTTCAACCCCGATTTTTATCATCCAGGAAAAATAACTTCTAGGGGAGCGGGAATCATCTCGCTACGAAAGTCGAGAATCTGGACGAGGATTAAATAGGCAACGGCGATTAAAATCGAAATCGCTCCCGTGATAATGGCGATAATTTTAGCAGAATTCATATAATTAACCGTTAATTTCCTGAGATTATTGATCTATTGCCGCAAAAGCTACCGAAATTTATTCTCATCTACGATTGCGAGCCTAAACAATTTAAACTGAAGATAAGTAGGGAGGCAAAATTATTTGTAGGATGGGTTAGCGGTAGCATAACATAATCAGGCGTTGGGTTTCATGCTTCAACCCAACCTACGTTCATCTTATATTTAATTCCACCCACCCACTTATCTTACAGCACAATTCTCCCGGACAGTTGAGGGAAGGGAGTGCATCTCAGTTTTGTAGAAATATCCATAACACATTTTGAGCGCAAGCATTGCGCCCCTACCATAAACCCGATCTAAAGCTGTCCCTTGAAAATTTGACAGGAGATAGTTCTTGTGGTTCAATGTATAGATTAAAATCTATGGTCAAGCTTTGAATTATTTTTTATTTGAATCTAGGCAACCAGCAAAACCCTTGCTATAATCGACAATATATGGTAATAGACCAATTCCATCCGCTGCATCCGCATCGGCATCCCCAAAGTTGATCAACCTCGCTTTGTTTTAAGGTAGGCTAAGGCCTGCCTTACTTTTTTGGGTTGGGAAGCACTGGAGTTGGGGGAAAAGAGGAAAATGGGTCATTAAAGCTTAATTATCAGGAAAAAGCTCTGATCGTGTCTAAATTCTAGCTTTCTTTCGGAGCAAGCTTTCGGGTGATCAATAACTAACAGAAACTAAATTTTCGAGTTGTTGTTAGAAAATAGGCGAGCGCTCGCTTATAAAATAAGAGTTTCAGCACTTATGTGTTGACAGGGATTTTCCGAGATAGAAGAGCGATAAGATTTTTATTCACCTATGATAAACCTATGGCCTAAAATAATCATAAGGAGACAACATCACTCAATTTAAACTACTGACAGGAGAAGGAAAAGTCGGGACATACGGCGACTTGTTAAAATTAGGTCGTAGAGGAGATAACTTAACCCCTCATCATCTACCATCCAATGCGTATATGAAAGCGAAAATCAAAGGTTACACAACTAATCAAGGAATTGCTATCATGATGGAACACTTATCCCCCGGAAAAGGAGGTCGTCATCGTCAAACCTTATCTTATGGTAAAAGTCCAGACTTAACCCTTTCCCCTCGACAAACCTTAGCACAAGAAGTTTGGGATATTCGCTCAATTTATCTAGGTCAAGGATTATATAATGCAGATATTAGAAAGGGATTACAAGAACTAATTCAACTTAATAAAACTACCTGGTCAACCTTTTTTGATTAAGGAGCAACAACCTCATGGATTTAATAAAAATCCTACAAGAGAATCGCTTAATGAAAACATCCCAAGAAATTAACTTATTTGAGGAAACATTAGAAAAACTTACCAAATATCCTGATGATAAACATTTAAAAGACTTACATCTTATCCTAGATGATAACTGTGAACATCCTGAAATTATGTTTAGTTTAGTGCATTTTTTAGAAGATTTTGAACCCCAACAACAAATACAAGCTTTTATTGAAGTGATTCCTCAATTAATGATAACTGCACCAGAATGGACAAAAATCATTCACTATCGAATGATTAATGATGAATCTGCTGTTAAAATTTATCAGAATAGTCTGGAATTAGCCAATCAAAAAACACCTCATTTTTTGTATCAACTTTTACTAGAAAGCGTCAAAAATCAGATTAATTCATCCTCGGAGGTCATCTTAACCTAAATTTTTGTATGACTTATAGAAATTAAAATGATATTTTGGTATCTGTAATCCCTTAAAAAATGTCGCTTTTTCTGGCATTTGTTCAACCTTGATTAATTTAATTTGAGACTCAGCGACTTCCCCCAACCCCCCAAAAGCTTGGATTGAGTAATAAAATCAAAAGTAAACGCCAATTTTAAAAGAGAGTTTCCCCTTAAAAATCCCAACCTATATCTTGAGCAGTTAAACCCTCGACACTGTGGCCATCTTCTCCTTGAGACATGAGGTAACGTTCAATTAAAGGCAAACCCCTGTGTTTGTCAAGCAGGGAGTGGGAAGCGGGAAGTGGGAAGCGGGAAGTGGGGGGAACAAATAAATAATCTCCCGTCTCCGAGTCCCCTGACGACCGACTGCTGAGGGCTGATAGCGAAAATAACTGATCTGATCCCCTAGCGTGATAAGCTGAGT
>NZ_JADEXI010000057.1:0-13979 GCF_015207185.1 Microcystis sp. LEGE 08355
GATGGTAGTGAACATATCGTTGCTTTAGCCGAACGTTATGCCTTATACGCTTCCCATCTTCGTTCTGCTATTGATACCACTGGCAATCAAGGGGATGCCGACACAGCAGATCTCTATACGGAAATTTCCCGGGACATCGATAAACGTCTCTGGTTCCTAGAAGCGCATCTGATTAAATCGGAAGATGTTATCAGATAAATTTGGGGTGTATTAACTTAGCTTAATACACCTTAAATTCTCGTAATCGGTAAACGTAGCCAATCGCTTAATTGTTGTGCCAACCAATCTAATTCGGCTTCGCTAACATCTTCACTGGCAGTGATAACATATTCTCGATGGTTGGCAACGAGAACCAGACAAGGAGGAATAATAGTAATATTTTCTCCCTCCATAGTGACAGTGACATTGCGACGAATGAGACTATAAATTTCGGAACTAGCAGCATCGGCAGTTAGTTTAAATTTCAGCCCCCAGAGTTTTTGGTAGAGAGAAACTTTTTTGGGGGTAATTTTTAACTCTAGTTCCCCCTGCCAAAAAGATTTCCATAACTGCCAAGATAAACTAGAGGAGATTAAATTGAGCAGAAAAATTAGGATAATCGGGATTAAAAAAGCGACCAGTTTGAGATCATAAATACCGACTATGGTTAAGAGAATGATCGTAAAGAATAGGGATGGTAAAAACTGTCTTAACTGGGTTTTGAGATTGTTGAAAAACTTTTGTTTGGTTTTACTAGCGATTTTTATTTGCAGGAGATTATCTTTTTTATAAACAGTAACTTCGCTGCCGTAGGGTTTGGTCAGATTGCCAATAGATACTAGGATCAATTGACAACTATATAAGCTGGCTAAAGCTTCTGTCACCGAACGAAAATGAGAGTCTGGGGGGGAGTTTGATAATCTTTTTAACCAATAGATGAAAAAAGCGCTTAGATTAGTTTTTTGCTCAAAGTTTTCGGGTATGTAACGATGCTTAATCCCCGTGGCTAAACTAATCAAACTTTTACCTAGATCCTGTAAGTCCGTGGTGGGAGAATCGGAATCAAAGGCAAAATCAACTAGATAAAAACGATGGGACTGGGTATCAAAGAGGATATTACTAAGTTTAATATTGCCGTGGTTAATGGGGACATCCTGCTGATGGAGATAGGAGAGAATCTCCAAAAGATATTTGGCAATTTGTTTGAGATCTTGTTCTGCTAACAAATAACTGGAGTTAAGATAGTTTTCTAAAGGCTGCGCTGATAAATAAGGTCGGACAATAGCGATGATTTGTTCTTGGGATGAATCTATCTCAAAGCTATCGAGGTATTTGGGGAGAGATGGGTGGGAGAGTTGTCGCAATAGGGCAATTTTACCGGTTATTTTTCCGATAAACTGACTCCCTTGCCCCCTAGGAACAGAAATAAGTTTAATGATAACTAACTGGGTGGTGTGTCTGTCCCTAGCTAAGATAGTTTTTTTTCCCAGTAACTGTTGGACTTGATAACGACTATGGAGAACTCGATCGAGCATGGGGGAGGATGGAGTAAGTACTATCTCTAGGATAGCTCACTCTGGAAACCCTAGCCGCTATCTTTAGCATCCTTTTAATATTTTAACAATTGATTAAAAATTGCAGCTTTACCTAGAAAGAACTGCTAGGGCAGTCCTATTTGAGTTATTTTAATTATCTATTCGCCAAGGCTGCCGGCAAGGGGAGAGCAAAAGGGAACGGTGAGCATTTCTAAGACTGCCATGACTTTTTCTTGTTAGGAATCCTAACGGATTGCTGAACATATTACTGTTGCCATTGTTTGGTATGGAATGACGGATCAAACCCATCCTTTATATTCTAGTATTTCCCAACAAAATCAGCAAATCACTGAATTTTATCAACAATTAAGTCAAAAACTTTCTAATGCTATCCTCGATGAAACCGAACGTCTTAGCATTCCCGAATTAGTCAAAAGAATGATTACATTATATGATATTGGCAAGCCTTTAAACCTAGAACTTCCTAAAAAATTTGTGGAACTAAATCGCTACGAGGAAAAATCCTATACAGGATGGTTTCAAGGGGACGGTGACGGGATGGGAAATTACCTAAAAAATCTGTCCATATCCTCAAGAAAAGAATTTAGTCAAAGAATGCGACAATGGGGAGAAGAACTAGAAAATTATCTTAACTTTGGTCGCATTATTTATGCGGGAGGAGATGACTTTCTAGGGGTTTTGTTTCCACAAAAATCAGAACTAAAATTAACCCTACAAGATTGTCTCTATTGGTTTGATCAATTTCATCGAGAAATCTGGCCAAAACACGGTTATTCTCAAGATATAACTGTTAGCGTCGGTTTCGTTTGGGCAGCTTCAGGAGTTCCTCAGCGTGACATATTGCAACAATGTCGAGAAGCAGAAAAATCCGCTAAAAATCAAGGTAAAAATCGTCTAGCGGTGCGAATCCTTTTTAACAGTGGTAACTATTTAGAGTGGGTTTGTCCCTGGGAAAACTTGAAAGATATCCTCGATAGTTATTGCGATCGCAAAGAAGGGAAAAACTGGACACATTTCTATAATGATATAGCAACTTTAGAAAATCGCCGCGCTTTTACCGATGATAATCACGATATTGCCAATGCAGTTTTTAACCTTTATTTTAATCAAAATATACCCATTGATACCACCTCTCACCAAGATAAAAATAACTGGGTAATTAACCTCTCAAAAGTGGCCAATCATCTCACCTAAACATACAAAAATGATGCAATATCTGATCATAATTAAACCTTTGGGATTTCTCTACGGTAGTGCTGGTCCGTTTCTGTCTCCAGAAAATCTAGTTGGACGTTCAGGAAATCGTTTTCCCCCCACTGCTGCCACAGTTTCGGGACTATTTGCTCACAGCAATCCCACCAATATTCGCGATTTACAAATTGCCGGCCCTTTTTGGGCAAACAGTGAACAACCAGATAACTTTTTTGTCCCCACTCCCTTTATTTATTTGGCTAAAAAACCCCTCGCCAATTATTTTCAAGACCAAGAAAGTAACGACAATGGAAAAATTCAACACACCTTAACATGGCAAGAAAAATGGCAAGAGAAAGACAGTAAACAAATTGAGGGAAAATTCGATCGAGATAGTTGGATTCCTATCAACCAATGGTATAATCCTCAAAAAGCCTATGGTTCTCCGTGGCAATATCATCCTCATCTCCATCCGCGTTTGTTAGAGGAGCAAAGAAAGGTAAAAACTGGAGAATTATTCCTCGAAAATGCCGTCCAGTTACATCCAGATGCTTGTCTAGTTTATTTAGCTAATCAACCCCTAGAAAATGGCTGGTATCGCTTTGGTGGGGAATCCCATCTAGTGGAAGTTAAATCACTTGAACTAAGCAGCCATCTCCAAACTTTATTTAATCAAGATGTCGGTCAATATTTTGCCCTCATTACTGCCGCAATCTGGGGAACAAATCGCCTATCAACTCGCAATCCCAGCGATTGGCAATTAGAAACCATCAACACCGAAAGACCAATAACCTATCGTTATCGATTCGGAGGAAAAGATAAAGTTAAGCGCTTATCTAGGGGACGTTATGCAGTTCCCGCAGGAACAGTTTATCGCTTAAAAAAACCCTTACCATCTTGGCAAAATTGGCAGGAATCTTGGTTCCCCACCGAAGGAGTTTCCCTCAAACGTTGGGGCTGCGGATTAGCCTTACCCTTAGAAAATATTGCCAAATGAAGCCTATAATTATTGAGTAGGGTAAATGAGACGAGAATAAGTGATAAGTAGTTGGACAAAAGTAAAAACTAGATTTCCTAGAAAAGCTTTATTAGGTTATCGAAAAAGTGGTAATAATCAAAGCTCAAAAATTAGCCAAAATAAAATGATGCGTATGTTTTTAGATTTTTTGGTAGAAGATGCCTTTAAAAACCCTTCTTCTCTCACTCCTTTTACACAGAGGAAATGGCTAAAGAAATCGATTAATTATTAAAGGGTGTTGCAATTGATTAGGAATAAACCTATAGCTTTGTGCTGTCCTAATAGCCTAAATACCACGATCAAATATTAACAAAATCTTAGAAAATTCTGACATTAATATTAACCTAGTTTAGAATAATCCCTAAGCATCTAAAATACTCACTTTTACCAAAAAATGTATCACAAAAGTTATGGCATACTTGAAACCTTAGCACCCCTTCATGTGGGAGCAACCGCAGGAGAAGAAACGGGTAATCTTAACCTCATTTTTCGTGACCAATTCACCCAAACAGCAATTATCCCCGGTAGTTCTATTCGCGGCCGTTTTCGTGCCGATATGAACAATATAGATGAAAAACGTACATGGTACGGACACGAAACAATCCCAGGACAAGAAGACGGAGGAACCACCGAAGCAAAAGTTAAATTTGAATATGCTTCCCTCGTTTGGTTGCCGGTATTTTGTCCAGGACAGCCGATAGTTTGGGTCACTTCTCCCCTATTATTAAAACGCTACAAACAAATCACGGGAATCTCTGCAAAAGTACCCAATCCCTATACTGCTTCCCCTAGTTTACAAGCGCGAGTAGTGCAGGGAGTTAACCGCAATAGCAAAGTTTTATTTTTTAACTTAGGATTTCTCGAAATTGAACACTTAGAGGAGCTTTATTCGTGGATTCCCCCGCAAGCGGATTTAAAAGCTTCTCAATTAGTCGTCGTTGATGATAACGATATATCCATGCTGCACGATATGGCACTCTACCGACAAAGCCGGGTTAAACTACTAGAAGGTCAGAAAAAAGTGGATACAGAAAAAGGAGCTTTTTTCAATGTGGAAGCTTTACCCGTGGGTAGTATTTTAGTTTTTCCCATTGCTTGCAAAGAAACAGGATGGCAACCTTTTGGAGAATCGGTAAACCAAAAAGAATTATATTTCGGAGGATTAGAATCCATCGGTTTTGGTCGTTGCCAAGTTACTATTTTAAACTACGCTAATCAATAATTCCATTTTATCTAATATTATGGCTTGGAAAGAATACAATCTCGATCGCATTGCTCAGAAATTAGTTCTCGCTGCCAAACTACGAGACCGAGATTCTCTCAATCAATCTTTTAAAATGCGTGAATCCGTTTCCTATGGACTAGAAAGATTCTGGGGTGAACATCTGCGCTTACAATCTAAGGAACCCAATAAGGCACGATACTGGAAAGAAACTTGGGATAAATTAGTCGAAACCATGGCAGAAGCGGGGATTCCTATCCCTAACGATACCGTACAGGTAAATGATACCGAATCTGTTCAAGTAATGGCAGAAAAACTCTGGGAATTAAAGCTAGAAGACCAGAGAATTACCCTCGCTGTTTTAACGCAACTATGCGATTGTTTAGTTTGGTGGACTCAAAGATATAAAGGAACAAAGGAACGATAAATTATATGGTTAATATTCCCGATATTGGTGACAAAATCCCCCTGATGTTTCGCGCACAAACCAAAGGGCGATCGCAGTTACAATATATTGACTCTAAAAAAGATGAAAATGATAGCCAAAAATGGGTAAAGGAATGGATAGAACGAGTCGATGAAAATCATCCCCAATTTGGTCAAGAAGTAAAAACCAAAGAATATCAAATATCATGGCGATTCGTCACTAATGGGGGACAATATGAAGGAATAATTCGGCCTGTAATGGGTGCTTATGGCATACCATTTTATCCCGGTTCCAGCATGAAAGGAGCCTTTTGTCAAGCTTGCACCCCCGAACAAAAACAACGTTATCACCTCGAAAAAGATAGCGATAACCCTAGTCTTTTGCGCTTCCATGGCGGTTATCCTGTTAATGATTGGACGGAAAATCTTTTAGATATTGTTCACCCGCAACAGGGATGGCAAGTAAAAACCCCAAACACTCGACAAAAACCCAGTGGAGAAAGTGGTTTTGCTTTAATTTCTCTCTATCAACCTACCCTAAAATTTGGCATTTCTACCTCAATAGAACAACCCGATTGGGAGGAGATTTGGACTATCTGGGAAAGAGCTTTAGAATCTGGTCTAGGATGCCGTGTTAGTAGCGGTTACGGCTTGCCAAAAGACATTAAACCTTCAAAAAAACCTTTATATAAATGTTTTCTGAAAGGGCAAGGAATGGCTCCTAAAAGCCTCGATGGTGCAAGGGAATTTCGACCCAATATTTTTCGAGGAGCAATTCGCGGTCATGCCTTGCGTATTTTTGGCGGTTTAACTGATGCTAAAAATGCCGAAAAGTTAGTTAATCAGCTATTTGGGGGAATTGACGGAGAAGCAAGCCAAGGTTTACTAGCGGTCGATTTTTGTGTCAAATCTCTAGAGTTAGGAACCTTTGCCAAGGGTTACAACGAACCCACCTACACAGTAACAGGAGAATTACGCTGGATTCTCACCCAATCCCAATCTCTCCCCGAAAACCAGCAAAAATGCTTAAAAAAATTAATTTGTTTTCTCACTCGTTTTGCCATGTTATTAGGAGGATTTGGTAAATCATGGCGACGAGCAGATCATAGTATTTTTTATGAGGATTATTATCCCAATAAACCCTTAATTGGCTGTCATTGGCAATGGGGGGATAAAAGTTCTTTAATTAACGATAATAAAGTCAGAGATTTAACTCATGTTCATCCCTTTATCAAAGATGTTCGCACTATTGCTAAACAATGGATGTCCTTACAAGAAAATATCCTCAGAACTCCCGATAATAGTGCTAACTGGCGAGAAAGTTGGCATCCTAAAAATGTCGAAGTTTGGGGAAGAATTGCCGAAGATAAAAATGATTCCCTAGTCATAAAATGGCTTCACAAAGCCTATCAAAAACTGGATAATTTAAGTATTTATAAAACCTCGGTGACAGGAAGTATCGATCAAATTGGTTGTCTTTGGCATCGAATGTATCCCATCGTGAATATTATCACTACTGAACAGGGCAAAAAAAGACCGAAAGACACCTACAAATATCTAGAATTATTAACAATTTTTCCCGATGAATCTGATGATTGTGCTTATTTTCTAGGTTTTCTAGACGAGAATAATGGTCAAGAGGGAAAATTTCAAAAACTTTGGCCGAAATAATCCCGTTTATAGTTAAGTACCTAAGCAAAATTAATTACACATTAGGATTAGTTGAAAACTAAAAAAGTAGGGCTAATTCATGAATTAGCCCTACCCTTATCCCTTACCTATTAGGTCAAATAGGATTAGTTGGAAACGCAATCGCCTCGGGGTTCGTAATGACCGGAAACCCCACCTTACCTATTAGGTCAAATAGGATTAGTTGGAAACAGTTTAGAAACGGTATATTTTGACATATAACCGTTCTTTCCTTACCTATTAGGTCAAATAGGATTAGTTGGAAACCCTTGAATCGCCTTGGCGTGACGCTTCGGTTCCTTTCGACCTTACCTATTAGGTCAAATAGGATTAGTTGGAAACTAAAAAAGTAGGGCTAATTCATGAATTAGCCCTACCCTTATCCCTTACCTATTAGGTCAAATAGGATTAGTTGAAAAACAGAAAAAGGGTTTCTTTTAGAAACCCTTTTTCTAATAAATTGTGTCAAATATATCTTGACAAAAATCGATAAAAATGCTATAACCCAACGGCAATCTTCGCTTTATTGCATGAGTAGAAAATGGGTTTCTCCGAGAAACCCGTTTTTTGCGATCGCCGGTCAAGAAAAAACCCGATAATTCAACCTATTCCCTCAGATCAAAATCTGGCAGCGTCCCCAGCTTGCGAATGGTGACTTTAACATCCATAGACAAAAAGTCATCGGCATCACCAAACCAAGAACCGGAAAGAGGTATGATTTGACCGGGATGACGAGCGATCGCCACTCGAATTAAATCAAAGCCGGCGGTAATTTGATTAGTCGGATCATAATTACGCCAACCGGCCCCCGGTAGATAAACCTGTAACCAAGCATGGGTAGCGCCAGAGCCAGTCATCCCCACTTCGCCACCGTCGAGGGCAGCATCGTAGAGATAGCCACTGACAAAACGACAGGCTAAACCCAATCTTCGCAAAGCTTCGATCATCAACCAAGCATAATCGCGACAAGTTCCCGACTTGAGCCGCAGGGTTTCTCCGGGGGATTGAGTTCCTTCACTCTCCCTGGATTGGTAGGTAAAATTATCTTTGATAGCCGCCATTATTCTTTCCATGACATCGAGGGTATTATCTTGGTCCCCCGCTACAAAACTTTTGGCCCAAGCTGCTAGGCTGCCGTCGGCATCCTCGGCGTGGGGACGCATAAACACCACCAGGTCTAACCATTCATCGGGGGTATATTGGACAGGAATTTCGATCGCCCGTTGAGCGAGGGGAAAATCAGCGATCGCTTTTAAGCCAAAATGTTCCGCCCGTAATCGACAGGTAACGATTAATTCTGACGCTGGTTCAGCAAATTCAAGCTCTACCACATTGTTAGATAGAGTATCCATAGTCCAGCGCGTTTTGGCGGCAATATTCGCTTCTACAGAATAACTGATAATTCTTTCACCGTGACCGGCACTAGGCAAAAAAATTGCCCGATGTTCCCCAAAAGTTACCGGTTTACGATAATGATAGGTGGTGATGTGTTCCAAGTCGTAGATGACACTCATCCTGATTATCCTTAATAAAGTAGCTGGTTATAATTGAAGATAAATCCCCCCTTGATCCTACGGGCGAAGCATTCGGATAGAAAATCTACGGTTTCACCGATAGGTTATTGCCCGAATGCTTCGCCCCTACAGGACGCGGGCCGATGAAGACGCAAGGTTTGGAAGCACAATTCTCTCAAAATCTTGCACCTGTGGGAGCGAGAAAAGCCACAAAAACCTTACCTTGCCTACATTTCACATTTATTCAGCAAGCCCTACTTAATCACTGATAACTGATAACCGATAACCGATAACTGAAATGACCTCTGACCCGTTCCTCGATCGAGCTTGGAATACCGAAGACCTAGAACAAGCGCTTCGAGGTGTCGGCACTATTCAAGAAGAACTCAACTATAATCAGGCACGCAATTCTCTGGGCAAACTTGTTGAGCGTCTCGATCTTACCTCGATCGAGAAAATTGGTCTAGAAGCGGAGATCGATCGCCTAGTGGCCCTGCTAGAAAAACTCGATCGCTCCCTGATTCAAATTGCCGCTTTTGGCCTGGTGGGCCGGGGAAAATCCTCGATTTTAAATGCTCTGGTCGGTCAAGAAATCTTTACAACCGGTCCTCTACACGGAGTTACCCGCACCATTAAAGGGGTAAATTGGCAGTTGAGCAGCGATGATACTTTCCCTAATCTAGAGCGTCTGACCCTGAACGGCCAGGGTAATGCTCAGGTGCAATTGCTTGATACTCCCGGTATTGATGAGGTAGATGGGCAAACGAGGGAAATTCTCGCCTGTCAGGTGGCGCAGCAGGTGGATTTAATCCTTTTTATCATCTCTGGTGATATGACCAAAGTGGAATTTTCCGCCCTGGCCAAGTTACGGGAAGCAGGAAAACCGATGATTTTGGTCTTTAATAAAATCGATCAGTATCCGGAAGTCGATCGCCTCGCTATCTATGAGAAAATCGCCTCAGAACGGGTGAAAGAATTACTCTCCCCCGATGAGATTGTTATGGTGGCGGCTTCTCCCCTCTTGGCAGAGACGGTTAAAGGGCAGGATGGACGGCTAAAAACGCAACGATTTCGGGGAAAACCCCAGATAGAAGCCCTGAAAATCAAAATTTTGGAAATTCTAGAGCGAGAGGGTAAATCCCTCGTAGCACTCAATTCTATGCTGTATGCGGACGAGGTAAACGAGCAAATTGTCGCCCGCAAAATGGCTATCCGTGATCGCGGCGCTAATCAATTGATTCAAAAAGCAGTGATGATCAAAGCATCGGCGATCGCTCTGAATCCGGTGACGGTGTTGGATCTGTTTACGGGGGCAGTTATCGATCTGGCCATGATTCTCGCTCTTTCTCGCTTATACGGCATCGATTTAACTCGTCAGGGGGCGATCGCTCTTTTACAAAAAATTGCCCTCAATATGGGGGGTATTAGTGCCAGCGAATTTTTAGCGGTTTTGGGCTTAAGTTCCCTAAAAGGACTGCTCGGTCTCTCGATTCCTGCCACTGGTGGCATTTCTCTCCTTCCCTATACTTCGATCGCCCTGACTCAAGCGGGGGTTGCCGGTGTATCCTGTTACGCGATCGGCCAAGTGACGAAAACCTATCTCGCTAATGGGGCCACCTGGGGACCCGATGGCCCGAAGGCAGTGGTAGCCAGTATTCTCGATTCCCTCGACGAAACCTCGATTCTCAACCGGATTAAGCGGGAATTAGGCTCAAAATTGGGGGGTGGGGGACTTTTCAGTGTTGCCAAAGGCACGGCGTAGCCGTCCAGTAAACAGTAAACAGTAATCAGTGAACTGAAGGCAAGGGGCAACAGGCTCCAAGAAAGAATCTGGCAATTCTCCTACCTAAAAAGAAGGTTAGAAACTGAGTAGATTAAAGCTTTTAGCTTAACAAATTGGGTTTTAGATTCGGCCCTTGTGAACTGAAAACTCAAATCTGACCACTGATAACTGATCACTGATAACTGATCACTGACTCGATCAATCCAAGAAATGCTTACTATGGACGATCGCCGCTATAATAACTACCGCCCCTTGAATTTGATAGATCAGACGGTAGGCATAGGCAGACTTTTCTCGGATGGTATCATCGCTAAATTCGGCGCATTTTTTCGCTTCTAGGGGACAATTTTCTAAAGAATAGCTTATATCAAGAATTCGACGCACGACGGCCGCCGCGTAGGACGGGGAATCTCGACTAATATAAGATGCGATCGCATCCACGTCTTCAATTGCTTTGGGCGACCAGACAAGGCGATAATTCACTCGATCAGCCATTTGTTTAAAAGACCCTCAACTTCTTCTTGGGGGATTGTATTCTCTAGAGAAGCCGCGCTCAAACTTTGACGCACCTTCTCCAGAACGTATAAATGATACTGAATATCTTCAATTGAACAATCATCCGGTAATTGATTCAAGAGGGATTCCACTTTTTGTCTAATGCTATTCATACAAGTTTGACCGAAGTTTTTAAGGAAAAGTATAAATTTAAATTATCTATCAACTATCATCTATAGCAGTTATCTTAATAGTGAGGTACGAAGTATCTGGTTTTAGGGAACAGGGAACGGTTAACAGTAGCTGGTCGCCAAGAGATAATGCCAAATTTATTTATACTTCATCTTTAAGAGAAACGCTATATCATAGATAGAAAACTAATAGTCACGCATCCTATCTTATGCCATAGTCCCCAGAAAAGCGAGAAAAAGTTAAGAATAGATAAGGTGATTATCTCGCTTTTGTAACATTGGGGCGGGTGTTCTGTTAAGAATACTTAATAATTCTCCTATCTGCTCAATCCCCGCAACTTTTAGGGATTATTGGCCAATAAGCATCTAGCGGCCACAAGACCCCCCCAATCGCAGAAATTTTTTGTTACATTAGTTTACAGTTCCCTCAACGCCCCAATGGGTTATTAATTTTAATGTCTTCTTCGGTTCCTTCGTCGGATTTTATACCCTTAATCGGTCAAGAAACAGAAATCTTTAACTGGGCAAAATCCCATTATCGTAACCATACCTTTGCCAAAGATGAAAAAGTAGCCACGCGCCCCGGACTGTTATACTTTGTGGAATCTGGGGCGATTCGTATTGTTGGTAAGGCACAAGTTAACGTTATCGACCAAAAATCCCCCCGTCAACTACCTATTGCCGATAGTGAGGAAGTATTTCTCGGTTTTGTGGGTGCAGGTCAACCTTTTGAGATTGTTTCTCAATTTCCCTTTCAATTACAAGCCCAAGCTCATCTAGACGAGACTGAGTTAGTCTGGTTATACTGGGAAGACCTAGAACAATGGCCGCAATTGCGATCAGCTATTATGGAAACTTTTCGCCATCAATATCAGCGTAAGTTATTTTGGTTGAGTATTCTCGGTCAAAAACGCTCCCTCGATCGATTAATGGGGTTCTTGGTTCTATTATTGGAAGAATACGGTCAACCCTGTGTGGAAGGTTATTATCTCCCCTATCCCCTAACTCACGCTCAAATTGCCAGCGCCATCGGCACTACCAGAGTAACAGTAACAAGATTAATCGGTAAATTGCGACAACAAAATTCGATCTTTTTTAAGCAAGATAATCTTATCGGATTGCCCAGTTTATTCTTGAGTCAGAATTAATTTTTCTGCTGCTGGTGTTGCTGACTCAAGCATAGAATGCCAACCGTGCATTCTATGCAAAAGCTACTTTGGCTCTAGGTTTTAAAAAACCCACACAACAAGATTCCTATCACAAATCAGCAACGCCAGAAATCTATTATGACCGCACAAACCCCGCTATCGCTCTCCGTTCTCTACGAGGAAGATTTTGTTCTCTGGACAGAAAAAACCGCCGAACTTTTAAAGCGAAAAGAGTTTAACAGAGTGGACTGGGAAAATCTGATCGAGGAAGTAGAGTGCATGGGAAAAAGCGAGCGCCAAGCTGTCGAAAGTTTATTAACTCAACTATTAATTCATCTTTTAAAACTGAGTTATTGGACAACGGAAAGAGAACGAAACGCGCGTCATTGGCTAGGAGAGATAGCCACTTTTCGAGTGCAACTGAAAAAAAAGATGAAAACCCCAACACTGAAAAATCACGCCCTTAATTCCTTAGGGGAAGCCTATTCAGACGCAAGACAAACCCTAATTGATGGGAGAATTGTCGATAAAAATACAATTCCCCTAGAGTCTATATTCACTCTCGAACAAGTATTAGACGGAGATTGGTTCCCCATCGATATCGCACCTTTTCTTAGTTAAGACCCACATTCCGCACTTCACTAAGTAGCATAGTAGTAGTATTTGACACTCCCGTCGCGCTTATGCGAGGGATTCTTGGTTCACTGACTCAAGTTGTCTTAGCAGGTATTTCTACCAACCAAAATAGAGCTTAAATCTCCCCAAGCGTTTAGGTCTGACGACCAGCTTCCGATATGCCCTATCGTAGCTTTTTTGAGTATATTTAATGCCGCCATCTTGTCTCTATCTTCCACATATCCGCAGGAACAAACATGAGTTCTAACTGATAGAGACTTTTGGATTAACCGACCACAATTAAAGCATTCTTGACTTGTATAGGCCCGATTAACTGCTATGGTTAATCGTCCGTATTTAATGCCAAAATACTCAATCCATTTTCTCAATTGTGACCAACCAGCATCATTGATACTCTTGGCTAGTTTTCGATTACGCACAAGGTTCTTGACTTTTAAATCCTCCTGGGCTATCAAGTCGTTTGACTGAATTAAACGGAGTGCCAATTTTTTAGTAAACTCTTCTCGTTGCCTACTTACTTTTAAATGTCCCTTGGCGTATTTTTTACTAGCTTTTTTGTAGTTATTAGACTGCTTTTGTCCTCTGTTAAACTTTTTCGACTTTCTTCTATTCAGTTTATTAAGACGCTTCTCTGCTTTTCGATAATACTTAGGAGGCTCTACTGTATTCCCGTTGCTGTCAGCATAAAGATATTTTAACCCCATATCTAATCCTACGCAATGACCCGTCGATTCTGATTGTGGGGTTATATCTCTATCATCGAGTTTTAGCATTAACTGGCAATAATATCCATCAGCCCTTTTAACTATTCTTATCCGTTGAATTTGCCATTCTTGAAAATCCAACAAGTCTCGACTACCAATTAGTTTTAACTCCCCAATGTTTTTTCCATCAGTGAAAGTTATTCTCTTAGAATTTCGATTAAGTTTCCAACCTGACTTTTTAAACTCAACAGAATGAGTACGTTTAGAGTATTTAGGATATCCTTTTTTACCAGCGATTTGGTTCTGGCAATTGTTATAGAACCTAAGAATAGCAGTCCAAGTCCGTTCGCAAGCCTGTTGACAAGCTGTAGAGTTAAGGTCTTGAACAAAAGGGTATTCACTTCTTAATTGAGTGACATATTTATAT
>NZ_JADEXI010000058.1:0-13764 GCF_015207185.1 Microcystis sp. LEGE 08355
CCCCACACCCCACACCCTGTCCCCACAAAAAACTTTTTCAGCAGACCCTAATTAATCAACAGCTAACCCACCCCCGCGGCAATTAAACGGTGGCTAATTGAGGTTGGGGACGTTTGCTGTTACGGATACCTTCGATCGCCGTCGCGTAATCGGGGGCATTAAATACCGCCGAACCTGCTACAATCGCATTAGCACCCGCTTCGAGAACTTGCCAAGTATTAGCCGGTTTTAAGCCGCCATCCACTTCAATCCAGGGATCCAAGCCTCTTTCATCGCACATTTGACGTAATTGACGGATTTTGGGGACAACTTCCGGGATAAAACTCTGGCCACCAAAACCGGGGTTAACGCTCATAATTAGGACTAAATCGCACAAATGCAGCACATATTCGATTAAATCTAAGGGAGTGGAGGGATTTAATACCACACCCGCTTGTTTACCGAGTTCGCGGATTTGGCAAAGAGTACGATGGAGGTGGGGAGAAGCATTATGTTCAGCGTGAACAGAAATAATGTCAGCACCCGCTTTCGCAAAGTCAGCCACATATTTTTCTGGTTCCACGATCATTAAATGCACATCTAAAGGTTTTTTCGTATAGGGACGAATAGCGGAGACAATCAGGGGTCCAATGGTGATATTCGGGACAAAACGACCATCCATCACATCAACGTGAATCCAATCGGCTCCTGCCTTATCCACAGCCTCGATATCGGCTCCTAATTTACTAAAATCCGCCGATAGGATCGAGGGAGAGACTACGATCGACTTCGAGCTTCCGTTTTGGGTCATGGCTAACTATAGAATTTCGTGTTTATATTTTCGTAACAATCTTATCAGCAATCAGTGATCAGTGATCACTAATCGGATTTGAGTTTTCAGTCGGGGTAATCCCAGAGCATTTTGTATAAATTGTAACAGACAAAAATTTGTAATTGTTGTACTGCAATAACCGCTACTGACAATCAATCATTTCTACTCTAAAATGAAAGATATTGCCATCCCCGTTAGGGAATTTATTAGAAACTTGAGGTATATAAGTGTGACATAATCACAGTTTCGCATTTAACCTTCATAAGATGGAATATGAATATCATTGACGCTTTAAATCTCAAAAACCCCCAAGATTACCCCTCTAGAGAAGCTTATCAGCAAGACGTTCTCAAAGCGGTACAGGTCTTAATGCGTTTAGGTATTATGGATAGTCCCTCGGCCGATTTAACCGGTTCCCTAGACTCTATCCTTGAGAAATTACAAGAGGATGAACTGGCTATCTACGGTAGAAAACGCAGTAAACAAGAAATTATCGCCGATTTAAAGCAAGTTAATAGTGAAATTGCCGAACTCGATCGAGAAATAGCTGACTTAGAATGGCAAATTGCGCTCAAAAAAGCTGAAATATCTGTTAATGAAACATCTTAGGGTTTTTTATCTTGATTCTGGTTCGGTTTCTCCAAACTGAGCGCAATAATCATCCGCACTAATAAACTTCATCGTGAGTCCCAATTGACTCTAAAAGAATTGCCTGTTTCTGCTCATATTCAACGAATTTAAAGACAATTCTTAAATCATAGCCGACACTACAAGCATAAGAATCTTTAAGCTCCCCTTTTAATTTGTGTGTTCTTAATCGAGCTTGAAATGGATCTACGGATAATAAAGCTAAAGTTTCTGGGATATTTTGAACTAAAAAAGCCTGTTTTTTCAAAATTTTTCGAGCATTTCTAATAAATATATTGGAGCGTAATAAAACAAAATTCACGAAAGGATTTCCTCCATGATTTGTTCAGGTGTCAGGGGTTGACATTGACCTTGTGCAAATTCTTGTTGAGCTTCTTGAACATCTCTAACCAACTCTGTTCTTTTTTGATCTCGAAGACGATTCTGTAAAATATGAATGAGACTTTCTTGATCTTCAAGGGGAAGTTGCTCGGCTGCTTCTAGAATCTCTGCAAAGGTTGTTTGTATTGCCATTTTCTTAAGGGGCGATCAACTAAACTATCTAGGGTTTACAATCAAGGCTAAAAATAGCGAGAGTTACCGCATAACCATTTATTATATCGACATTTTTTGTCTAGTCAACTATTTATAACTAACTAAGTAGGGAGGCACAATTATTTGTAGGATGGGTTAGCGGTAGCGTAACCCATGCGGGCGTTGGGTTTCATACTTCAACCCAACCTACGTTCTAATCAATTAAGTCTCTTACCAGATAAGGATTTAGTCGATTTATGCCACCCTATAGAACCATACCAAGTAACGAAGAACCCATTTTTGGCGTTGTCAAATTGAAAGATGCTCCGAATCAGCACCGGAACTGAAATTACTTTGATAGGAAAGATTACATGGCATCTTGACAATTAGTGTTTAATGAACGAATAGTGCCGATAGTTGGGCTTAAGTGGGGAACAAGAGTCACTCGATTTAGCAGTGGAATTAGCCCTACAATCGGCGTAGGGCTAATTCATGAATTAGCCCTACAATCGGCTTTGTCAAATGGAAAGATGCTCCGAATCAGCATCGGAGCATTGCATCTTTCCTCTTCTGATCTGACAACGCCGAATCATCTAAGGACTAATATGAATTTGACTGAGAATATAACGCAAGCGATCATAATCATCTTTAAGTAAAACACTTAACTGTCTGCCTACATTCACTAACCATTGTCGATCGGCTTGACGCAATTGATACATCTGACGGATAGAAGCAGCTGCCAAAGCTTCCACGGGAGTATTTTTGACCTGTAATAAAATTCGTAAAAAGTCTAATTGTTCACTAAAATAAACCACTTCTAACGACTCACATTGATAAACCGCCTGATGAATTTGTGGGGGACGGGGAGGAATATATTGATAGATATAACCTCGCCCGGCACCATTGCCATTAAATTGTCCAGGCAGGGTTTCAAAACCGACAATAGTTGCCCGAAATTCCGTTTTTAACATAGCGAAAATCTGCGGCTGTTGTTCCCGCAATTCAGCCAAGGACAACCCCAAAGCTCTAGCGCGATGTACCGAATCGATGGGTGCAGTGGTGGCAAAGGTGACAATCCCAAAAATTTTATTACCCGTTTCTTCATCGTAGGCTTTTACCCAACTACCAAAAGCGGGCATAAAAGGAAAGTTTAACTCCTCTGGTTCCAAACATTGCGCTAAAAACTCGGTCGTCGTCGTCTCGATAACTTCGGCGATATGATCGGGATGGCGGTTATCCGTAGCCAATTGCGGTAAGGGTGGACGCATGGTTATTTTTTGCCTTTAGCTGGGGCAATAATTACTTCTTCTAATTCCGAGAGATTAAAGGTGACTAACTTATCCCAGTTGCCCCCCTCAAAAAGAACGGCCACTTTCCCATCGCTTAAACGCTGGGCTAAACCTTCAAATTTATAGTAGGTATCATCGGGATTGGTGACTCGAACGGTACTACCTGGCAAAATCATAGGATTGACGACGAAATTATAATTACTGTCTCTTAGCTTATCAAAAATTAGTGATCAGGGAGTCGTGACTTACCCCTACCTTCTGTTATCCTTCTTAGGCAATACGTCCCTGTTCTCTACCCGATCAGGCGATCGCAATTTGTTGATCAGGCGACAATTGTTGTACTGCTTAAATAAGCTGTTCTAAAGTTAAGGGAATGGTTCTCATCGATTTTGCTTTAATAATTTATAATTTGCTCTATTCAACCCTCAACCCCAGCCACAGGGGAGCGCACTAACTCCTAGGGTGCGCTTTTCGATAGCGTAACGCACCAATTTAATAATAAAGTTAGTGCGTGGGGTGCGGATTGTTAATTTGAGTTTTTTATCAAAGATAATCGCCGTCTAACACACCCTACAAGATCGGCGTACTGCTAGGCAGTGCCTTCGGCATCGCACTCAATAAGTCATTGGGGGGACAAATTTAATATTTTTCCTTGGGTTGACTCTAAAATTGAATCTCGGATAAAAGAACTAGCATTAGTAATCTCTAGGCCAATTAATTCTCCTAAATCATTAAGTTCAGCCGTAATATTTGGATTAATTTCTACACTGTTAGCTTCTGGTTCATCAGAAATAGTTAAATGAAGAATGTCTTCTTGTTCAAAGTATCTCATTTTAGGTTTGCTCATGGATAGTATATCTCCCAGTTGTTAGGCGAAATCGAATTTGTTGGCGTGTTGTCGCATGAATGGTGACAGGAGTTATAAAATTATCATCGTATTCATAAGGAATAATTACTAAACGATTATCATGCTTGCCTACGGCAATAAGACGACCCGTTTCAGTATCGTAGTACCTTTCTCCAGAGTATTTGAGAATCTCTTCTATTTTAGCAAGTTCAAATCCTCTCAGTTTGGCTCGATATTGTAAGTAATCCGACCAGATAATATTCGGCATTATGAGCAGACTTTGCTAATTATCTGTTATCTATTTTAGTCTAAATTCTCCTTCCCAAACCCCCAACACCGTAACCATAACCTTAAGGGTGGTGCGTTCCCCAATATCAAATCATGTCGCAGTCGCAAAGGTTTCAGGGAACGCACCCTACAAGAGCGGCTACAAGAGCGGCGATCGCACCACAAGATCGGGTGATCGCACTATTCGACATTCAAGTTTCTGAGAATTTTTTGTGCTAAAAATTCTTTGATTTCTATATGTCGTGGCACGGCTTCAGTGACTCCAGTTTGAGGATTAATCCAAAGAGAATGAGAAGATCCTTCTCGCTTAAGATAGCAACCCGCTCTCCGTAACTTTTTTTCTAATTCTTTACGTTTCATGGAATAGAAATAGTCTCTTCAATTGCCTCTTTTGATAGTCCTCGACGAATATCAGCTAAACGATCTTCAAAAATTAGTTGAATAGCACTTTTTAAGCTTTCTTTGGCTTCTTCAATGGTTTCTCCTTGACCATTTGCACCAGGCACTTCAGGACAAATCGCCCAATATCCTCCTTCTGTTGCTGCCTCAATGATGGCGGTAAACTCTGCTTTCATGAAAATTCCCTTAGATGTTTTATTAATTATGATAATACAGATAATGTTGGGTTTCGTTCCTCAACCCAACCTACAAGATCTAATTCGTAGGGTGCGCCCTTCGTAAGCGTAACGCACCAATTTAATGACAAAGTTGGTGCGTGGGGCGCGGATTGTTAATTTGAGTTTTTTATCAGAGATAATCACCGCCTAACGCACCCTACAAGAGCGGCGATCGCACTGAGCATTTAGACAATATTTACAATAATGTCAATATAGTCGCATCCTAATAGAGCACCAGTAGCAGGCTTTACAATAAAAGGATTAATTTTTGTTGTCCACAGAAAACTGTAAGCACCTATGCTAAGTGATGCAGTAACTAGGCCGATGATAACGGGCACTGCCGCTCCAAAAAGTCCTGCAATTGCAATTTCTTCAAGTGTAATTGTTTCTCCTGAAGCTGCTACACAAGTCACTTTCCCAACTATTCCATATGTAGCCCCTAAAAATGCAGCAAAAGCAATCTTCCCAGTAAGCGTACTAAATTCTATCAAGGCTGCTTCCCCACTAGGATCGATCGCATTTACCGGATTAACCCCAGCGTATAAATAATCATGCAAGGTTATCGGTTGATTATTGAAACCCTCAAACGGATCAACGGAAGCAAAACGCCCGGTATTAGGATCATAATACCTTGCTCGTAAATAATAACCATCTACCGCCTCATCAAACTGCTCACCCGCAAACAGATAATTATTCTCCGCATCCCCTACTTTACGGGTTAAATTACCATAAGCATCATAATCATATTCTACGATAACAGAACCATTATTACCCGTCATTAAACGAGTGCTACCTAAACCATCCACTTGATAGTAAATCCGATTTGCACCGTCATTTTGAGAGATTAAATCCCAACCGTGAGTATAGGTAGTATTAACTGTACCATTAGTTTGATATTCCTCAATCACTTGGGCGTATTGCTGTTGATTATTGTCGATTAAGAAGCGAGTCACCTCACCATCCACATTAATCGCCACTCGGATACCATTATGATCATATTCAAACTCGATGCGTCCGGTTTCGCCGTTTTCCGTGACTTCTACTGCGGTTAATTCACCCTTAGCATTCCACTCATAATTAGTGGTAGTTGCGCCATTTTCTACCTTAGCAAGGAGATTACCCTCCTCATCGTATTGATATTGGGTAACATTTCCGCCAAGGATTTCTTTTAATAATCTGTCGTTTTTATCATAGTTATAGGTAGTTTTACCTGCCACTGAATCGACTTTTTCTAAACGATTTCCTACTGCATCAAAACTATAAGTAATCGTTTTGTTACCTGCTACAGTGTCAGTAATTTTCTCTTGGGTTAAACGATAGAGATTGTCATAATTGTACTCCACTGTACGACCATCATTTTCTACCACTTTCACTCGATTACCCATTGCATCTAGAGTATAAGTATAACTAGAAATAATACCCGTATCATTGCGGTTTTCGAGGTAGGTTAAGCGATTTAATAAGTCATATTGTTGATTTTCAATCACCCCATTGGGGAAGACGGTTTTAACCAAGTTACCTACCGCGTCATAATCGTAGTCTGTTACTCCATTATCGGCATCTTTAACAGTATCAAGGCGATTCAACCCATCATAAGTATAAGTGGTTGTGCCTGAAGGTACGGTTAAGGTAAGAATATTACTAGCCTTGTCGTAAGTATAGCTAATAGTACGGTTATCGGGTTCGGTACGACTAATTAATCTGTCACGCTCATCATAAACATAATTTGTCATCCCTCGATTATCGATAACGGTAGCTAATTCCCCCGTCAAGGTATAGGTAAAGGTTTCCGTAGCTGTACCATCAGAGAAGGATTTTTCGGTTAACCAGTTACGCTCATTATATTTATAGGTGGTGACTGCTCCGTTAAAGTCAGTTACTTTAATTAAATTACCGATTTTGTCGTGAATTGTCTCGTTACGTTGTCCTGCGGGTAAGATGGTAGCTTTTAGACGGCGTAAACTGTCATATTCAAACTTAGTGATGTTACCATTTGCGTCTTTTTGCTCGATTAAATTACCCACTAAGTCATATTTGTATTCAGTACGTTGATTTAAAGCATCAATTACCGCCGTTAGTCTTCCTAAAGCGTCATATTCATAATTAGTGGTATTTCCTGCTAAATCTGTTTCTGCTATCACTCGTCCTAAAGGATCATAAGTGGTAGTCATTACCGTATTATTAGCATAAGTTGTGGTAAGAAGGCGATCAAGCTCGTCATAATCATACTCAGTGATGCGCCCTAACGCATCTGTTTTGGCAATTTGTCGCCCGTCTGCATCATAATTATAGCTAGTAATTTGATTGAGGGCATTAGTAACAGTTAAAAGGCGATCGCTCTTATCATAGTCATATTCGGTACGATTACCCAATTCGTCAATTTCGGCAATTTTTCGCCCAGCTTTATCGTATTCTTTCTTAGTGCGGGGATTATCGGTTAAATTGTCAGGGGTACTATCAGGATAAATTACTTCAATTTCTCGCCCTAAAGCATCATAAACATAGATAGTTTTACGTCCTAATTCATCAATAAAACTCGTTAAACGATCTAAAGCGTCGTATTCATTTTGGGTGCGAGGGTTATCGCTTAAATTATCAGGAGTGCTATCGGGTAAGATGGTTTCAATCAATAAACCACGATCATTATAACGGTATTCTGTGCGTCTTCCTAAGGCGTCAATTTCGGCTACTTTTTCCCCAGCGGCGTTATATTCGGTTTTAGTAATACCCCTTGCACAACCACAACTACTCCCTTCAGGATCAGCTTTTTCAATCAAGCGTCCTTGAGCATCATAGATATAATTAGTAATAGCACCCAAAGCATCAGTAACACTCGCTACTCGTCCATTACTATCATAGGTAAAGGTGGTTTTTGCTCCCGTAGGATCGGTTAATTCAGTTAAGTTACCACGATTATCATACTTAAAGTTACTAATTTTACCATTAGCATCGGTGACAGTGGTTAAAAGTCCCAAGGAGTCATATTTATATTCAGTAACATTACCTTCTGTGTCTTTCCGTTTGGTGAGATTACCGTTATTATCATAGGTGTAAGTGGTGACAAAACCTAAAGCAGTAGTCTCTGTCAAGATGTCGTTACTTTGGTTATAAGTAAAGGTTTTCTTGTCACCTTCCCCATCGGTTTCTGTCAGCTTATTACCTCGACTATCATAGGTATAACTGGTGATATTACCTTCGGGATCGGTTTCACTTAACAGGTTATTATCTTCATCGTAAGTGCGTAAAGTAATACCCCCTAATTGATCAACTTCTTGAATGACGTTACCCTGAGCATCAAAAACCCGGGTAATAGTCTTACCAAAAGGATCTTTAACAGTTTGACTATTAGTAGCCTTATCAAAGGCGATATTTAATTCGTTACCATTAGCGTCAATAATTTTGCTGATTTGTCCATTTTCGTCATACTCTGTACGAGTCGCACTGCGTCCCAAGGGATCAATAATTTCTGTTAAGAAGTGTTGACGATTGGGGTCATCATAAACTAGCTCGGTGGTGTTATTAGTGCGGTCAATCACCTCAATTAAATCACCGTTGCTATCATAAACATATTTAATAGATTTACCATCAGGATCGATAATTTCAGTAATGCGACCTTGACTATCTCGTATAAAGTCAATTTCAGCACCCGTTGAGCTAGTAATACCCTCATCGGAGAAGGTTAATTTATTGCCATTTCTGTCGGTGACATCAATTAAACCAAAATTCTGATCATACTTATAAACCGTTCCATCTTTGGTGGTTAATTTATATTGCGAGGGATTATAACCCAAGAAACTAAAGAGAAAGGCTCCTACTGTACCATTACTACGAATACTTAACGGAGTGTTTTCTACTTCCAATTTATCAAATACACCAGCATCGGGAGTAAATTTAGGAGCATAAATTGCACCGAGAAAACTAGCAGAAACTGGTACAGGATTAAAAGTAAATCCAACGCGGCGACCATCGGGAGTATTTAAAGTTACTCGTGTCCCGACGGAGAAGGTATTAGAAGTTCCAAAGAAATCGGAATTAGCCTCACTTAAATCTCGTCCATCGGTGGAAGATTCGACAATTTTGGCATCTTGTAAACCTAAATCCCAACCATAGCCAAAATCTCCTTTGCTTGCACTTTCTAAGCTATTATAACGACGGATAATTTCAATGGGAACACCAGTTAAAGGAATAGATAGGTCAGTATATTCTAAAGAAAAGTCACCCGGTTTATTTTGTCCCGTCACATTTAAAATAACGCCTTGAACATTACCATTACCACTAAAATCAAAAGCGGTAATTTTTATTAGATAACTTCCATTTGCTAACAAACGAGGATCTAGATTAGCTACCTGCTGATTAGTAACATTCTTAGTGCCTTTTGTCAATAAAGTATAATCTGGATCATTTTCCCCGATATTGCTTAAATCAACTGCTTCAATCGGGGCAATTTCCACTCGATAAAATTCGAGGTTATCATCTGTGATGGTAGCAATAATATCTGTAGGTGACTTGATAATGCCTTGGGTGGCTTCTAAGTTAGTCTTGTTAATTTCAACAACAGGTGCTTTGGTATCACTGGGATCAAGTACCCGCACTTCAATTGTTTCTGTATCCTGATTACCAGCTGCATCGGTAGCAGTAGCAATAATTTGATAAAGTCCTGCTTTTTGACCGACAAAAGTAGCAGTATTAATTTGTCCATTGGGACTATTAGGATTAAGAGTTAGCGGAGTTGTATTAGCCGTCAAAGTGAGGGTTTTAACTTCGATATTATCCGTTGCTCGAACTTGGAAATTAATACTTTCCCCAATATTAATCAGGTTACTATTAAAGCCTAATTCCACTACCGGATTAGTAATATCATCATTGCTAAGGGTTAAGTTATAGGTTTGAGTGGTGATTCCCCCGCGTCCATCGCTGACTTGAATCGTCACAGGATAAATACCTTGATTTTGGGATGCAGATTGCCAACGAATACGGCCAAATTGATCAATAGTTAAACCTTGAGGAGCCTGTAAGAGATTATAGGTTAAAGTGTCGTTATCTGCATCTTTGGCAATAACATCATATTTGTAAGTAACGCCTAATTGAGCTAATTCTAACGGCTGAGAACTAATAATCGGTGCCTGATTAGGGGTAACTCGGATATAGTAATTTTGATAGGCAATTCCACCATTTGCATCCGTCGCTGTGACTGTAACTTGAAAATCACCGTTAGTGGTGTTTTGAGTTTGCCAAGTAATTAAACCTGTATTTGTATCAATAGTCATCCCATTGGGTTTAACCGTTAAATTGTAGCTAATAGCGGTATTTTCGGGATCATTAGCCTCGACATCGTATTGATATAATCCCCCAGCACCAATGATGATTTTAGGTGTGCTGGTAATACTAGGTAAATTGTTGTCTAATGTGGCTAAAACTTGTAATTGATAGGATTGGGTATTAGTCCCACCAAAACCATCGCTAACTTTGATTTCAACGGTTTGTTTTCCTAAATTAGTAGGGGTATATGCTATTAGTCCAGTATTGGCATTAATGGTCATCCCTTCCGGGGGATTAATCAGGCTATAGGTTAGGGTATCATTATGAAAATCAGTGGCTCTTACTTCATAGCTGTAGGTATTATTAATCAGGGTAACGGTGTTAGGAGAGGAGATAATTTGCGGTGGGGTGTTAATCCCTTTAGTATTGAGGAAAAATTCTTGAGTAGCAATGCCTCCTTTACCGTCAGAC
This sequence comes from Microcystis sp. LEGE 08355, assembly GCF_015207185.1. Lineage (NCBI taxonomy): Bacteria > Bacillati > Cyanobacteriota > Cyanophyceae > Chroococcales > Microcystaceae > Microcystis > Microcystis sp. LEGE 08355. The sequence continues at coordinate 10,744 of NZ_JADEXI010000058.1, forward strand.
ACTCGCAAAACTACTCGATTATTACCGATTTGACTTTGTTTCGGTTGCCAAATTAAGCTACCAGTTTCTGCATCAACTGCCATGCCTTCAGGTTGATTGAGTAAGCTATAGGTTAACCTGTCATTATTGGCATCGGTAGCAGTGGCTCGATAGGTTAATAATTGTCCTATTTGGGCAGTTTGAGGCGCTGTGCTAGTGAATACGGGAGCTTGGTTAGCTATGGGTTGATCAATTTTTTGGTTGCCAAAATTAATGTTACTAACAGTTTCTCCTGCTTTGAGTTTTATAGTATAAAAATCTGGATTAGCAATGCTACTAGGTAATCCTTTAGGAAATGTTTGTTTATAATCTGTGGGTACAATTTCCCTGACAATATAAGTACCTGCTTCTAACCCAGTGAATTGATATTTTCCGTTTTCATCGGTGATTTGACTAGGCTCATTATTATCAAAAGTGCCATTATTATTTGAGTCAACATAGACGGTAATTCCTTCTAAAGCAGGTTCATCGTTAGTAAATTTCCAAGAAATAATATCATGGTTTCCTACTGCCTGACCTGTAGCCGCAGTAAAACCAACAAAAAAGTCATTCTGTCCTAGAATATCAGGAATATTAACGGTAGAGAAAACTGTTGCTTCGACAGGACGATTAGAATTTTGAGAAACTCTTGCTTCTAATCGGTTTGATGTGCCGTCATAGTCAATCCAAACATTCCAAATCTCACCATTATTAAATCTAGTGGCAATATTTGTCTGGACAAGAGAAGTTGTGCTTCCATTAACATTAATACCAATATGATTACCATTATTTTGATCTTGCTTACCATTATTGTAAGTATCTAGTTCAATAACAACAGTATTTTTTAAACCTGCGTAACCAATTCCTCCCCCAGCACTTCCTACGTTTTCTGTTGGACTAACAATAAAGGAAAGTCCATCCGCACCCTCACCATCTTCATCTCTAGGTAGTCCTCTCGAATCAGAGATTGAAAAACTAAAGTTAGTAGAGAAAGATAAATTTTCTCCATTTTCTCCTACAAAGCTAAAAAGATTTTTGAGTAAAGCATTTCCCGATGAAAATGATTCTGATTCTGCTAATCTTAAAACGTCTTTATTGCTGGCAATTTTAGAATTAACTATTTTGCTATCACCCTTGAGTCTCATGGATGATATATCAACAAAGTCTTCAAAATTAGCTGAATCCCATATTCCATTACCATTAGCATCTTCCCATTTAACCCCTTCAATTGTTCCTAATAAAGCATTATTTAACGCAATAACAAACTCTTGAGTATCCACACCCCCACGATTATCCGTAACCTTAACAGAAATATCATAGTTGCCAACAGTTTTACCTGCTGTATTCCAAACAATTTCTCCTGTTAAATTATCAATGCTCATTCCTTGAGGAGCATTAACTAAAGAATAGGTTAAATTATCCTCATCAGGATCGATCGCTTCTACATCGTAGGAATATTCCCCTGAAAATATTTCGGATTGAGTAAATCCCTGATAAATAACATTACCTTGAGAATAATTATAGAATCCAAATTGGCCAGAGGTGTATGTATCATCCTCAATAGTTACAGATTCTAAAATCGTGTCTCCTTGACTCACTGTAATCGTAAATTCACCTGGGGTAAAATCTAAGGAAAACTGATAATCTACGAAATCTGACCAAGAGACTGTATTATGGAATATTGTTTTCACCCTATCTTCATTACCAATAGTTGACCAAAAATCTCGTCCCGTAAGAGCAGAATCAGCATTGACTACTTTGATACTCATACCTTGTTCTGCAAATCCTAATAAATCATCTTGATTAGATTGTTTCCAATCAAAAAGATAAAAATGTTGAGAGTCTTGATATCCAAAGACAAAACCCATAAAATCATCATCGTTAGATGTATTAACTCGCCAACTCCCTTCAATTCTGTCACTATTAAGGTTAAAGTCGCTTAATAATATGCTCGCATCAGCATTAATTGTTTGTTCAACTTTTGTATTGTCAGAACTCAGTATCCAATTGGCATCGGATTGAGAATTAAGCTCATATTGTACTCTTGACCATGTTGACAAGTCTATTACTTCCGATTCACCTTGAGTTAGCTTTTTAGTAGCCCGTGTTACGGGTTCACTGATAATCACAGGTGCATAATTATTCGTTTCTTTTTCTAAGACTAATAAAGTATAAGCCTGAGTCGCAATACCACCCTTACCATCATCAACTTGTAAGGTTATCTTGCTTTCTCCTAAGACGGTGGGAGTGAATGTAACAACACCTGTATTTTGATTGATTACCAAGCCATTAGGGGCATTGATGACAGAATAGGTTAAATTATCATTATCAGCATCAGTCGCATCAGCATCATAACGATATTCAGTGTTGAGATTACCATAAACGACGGGATTGGAAACGAATACTGGAGGACGATTTGGTTGAGAATCAATAACGTTGGTTACTACCCCTAAATTATAAGTTTGGGTATCCCTTCCCCCTTTACCATCTTCCACTGAAATAGAGATGTTATAATTGCCGATTGTTGGGGATTGCCAACTTAAAACACCAGTATTATTGTCAATGGTTAAACCATCAGGGGCAAGGGAGAGGGAGTAGAATAAGGTATCATTATCCGCATCAACGGCATTTGCATCATAAGTATAATCATTACCGACAATAATCTCTAACTCAGGATTAGTCGTAAATTCAGGAGCATTATTCGCGGAAACAGCAGAAACAATTAAGTTACTGGGATTGATAATAAAACTAATGGTTTGACTATCACTACCGCCTTTACCATCACTCACAGTATAAACAAAATTGCCGCCATTACCATTAACATCTGCTAGGGGTGTGTAAAGCAAAGAAGTTAGAGAATTAATCGAAATCTCATCACCCACATTAATAACTGTACCATCAGCTAAAGTTATTTTTCCTTTGCTGTTATCTGGTAATTGAGTGACAGAAACCGTTAAAGTATCCCCATCAATATCTGTAGGTGGATTAATATTTAAGGGGATA
>NZ_JADEXI010000059.1:0-13718 GCF_015207185.1 Microcystis sp. LEGE 08355
TATATAAGAGACAGAAGTTATGTGTCTTAATACTGCTTTATATACCCTTAAAACGCTCTCATTCCCTCGAAAAAGAACCCAGTAACGTCGGTTAAATTGCCTTTTTTTTATAACTCATTCCCCCTTAATTGAATAAGTTGAGGGGGATTTTTATAGATTAATTTTCGGCTTCATTTTCTAAAATTTCCTGTAATTGTGAACGCAATGGAGTTAGATTATTTTCAATAGTCCGCCAAGCAATTGCCAATTCTACCCGAAAATATTCATGAAAAATGACATTTCGCATATCTCCCATTAAACGCCAAGGAATTTGAGAATAACGCAATTGTACCTCACTAGGAATATTTCTAGATGCCTCACCAATAATTCCTAAATTATAAAGAACTGCTTTAAGAGTCACTCGATTTGAGCTAAAATCTTCAAAGGTCATATTAGCCGTCCATTCCAAGATTTCATCAATGGATTCAATAATATCTTGAAGACGAAGTTGCCAATCTCTAAAAGGCATTAATCACATCCTTTAATACAGGTTGTCGTAAATGTTCTTTTAAAGAATCTTGAGTACCTAAATCAACAGAACATCCTAATATATCTTCTAAGTAAAGTCGTACCTCGATAAACTCAAATAACCCTACCGCTTTACTAAATTCTACCAATAAATCTACATCACTGTCAAAACGTGCTTCATCCCTTGCTACTGAACCAAATAGAGACAGAGATTTTACCCCTAGTTTTTCTAATTGTTCTCGGTGTTTTGCGAGAATTGTTAGTACCTCATCTCGTTTCATGGCTATTTCCTGAAATCTGATTCCTTCATTGTAACCTTAATGGTTGTCTCGTTGATATTGGCTCTCATGATGAAGTTTATTAAAATAGAAATTATTATTGAACTTAGAAATACTCTGCCAGTGCCAAATACCACCATTAATTAGGTTACTTAGGTTTTTCAAGTTGCTCTTTAACTAATTCTAAGGGAAGTTTTAATACTCTAGCAATTTGTTCGACGGTTAAGCCTTCTTTCATCAATTCTGTAGCGATTTCGAGTTTAGATTCTTCAGCAAGATTAGATTTTTGTAATTGATTTTCTGGTAGTTGATTACAGATATGACCTTTATTAATTTGGACACCGTTAACGACATTATTGTTAGCGACATTATAATAATACCTTCGCAGACTAGACCTAAGATTAGCTTTATTAATTTCTTCTCCTAAAATTTCCGATAAGGTTTTCCATAGCTTACCGGCTACATCCTTGACATATTTCTCGGAACGATGATGACTTTTAGCGATTTCTGTGTATTTTTGGTGATTAATCACCCCTTCTAAGATTTCAGACTGAACATCATCTAAATTTTCTCCTGTATAGGAGAAGATGAGATTATCAACAGTTGTAATTAAAGAGTGAATATCAAAATTGTTCATTTTTAAACACAGAATCAAGATTAATAAGCTTTTACCTGACATTATATGACATTATCAGGTGTACGGTCAATTTAATATTATTTTTAGATTCAAGTTGTTTTTCTTAATACTGCTTTATATAGCTTTATATTACTTTAAAAGCCTTGACAGTTAACTTTGATATTGTTTACTCTCGTAAAAGCTTCACACTTTTTGATTTTAGGGGGTTTAACAATGAAATGGATGATTAAATCAGTTTCTTTTGCGTTAATACCATCTTGTCTATACCTATGCTTATTTCCCTCAAAAGTTGGTGCTTTTGGTAAAGGACCCTGGTATCTAATTACTTTTTCATTAGAGTATGTAACAGAACCAGCACTAGATGGTAATGGAAATCCTATATATGATAATAAAGGAAATCCTGTCTATAAGACAAGAATTGCACTTGATCCTCCACCATCAGATCCTGTTACAAGATTTGGCACAGAGATTATCTACAATCCAAATGAAGTTCAAATATCTGAAGATTCTTTAAGTTATGGGTTTCTGTGTGAATTTACTAGCAACGGAGGTTGTCCTACTAATGATGGTATTTTATCAGCTACATTTGGCTCGCCTTTAGGAAATACTAATACAAGTTGGAGCTTCAATATCAATAACCAAGCAGGATTAGCAACCTTAAATGCTGACTTTTCTAATAATCCTGTCGATGTTGAAGGTCATACATACTTTTTTGGTTTTACAACTTTATGGAGTGACCCTAAATATTTTTCGCAAAGTACTGTTACTCTTCAAAATGAGTATTGTAAAACAATTTCTACTGAGACAACTGATCAAAATGGTTGCGGCGAACCTATCCCTGAACCCACCTCAACCCTAAGTCTCCTTTCCCTGGGAATACTTGGTGCAGGTGCAACCCTAAAACGGAAAGTAAAACGCTCTCATTCAACCGAAAAAGAACCCACTAACGTTGGTTAAATTGCCTTTTTATATAACTCATTCCCCCTTAATTGAATAAGTTGAGGGGGATTATTTGTTAGGTTTAGGCTTTGCACTATAATGGTTGATAATTAAAATGAGGTCTTAAAATGGAACAGCAAACCCTAAAAGGGACTTGGGAATGGCTGTGTCCTCAACTTGCCTACGCATTTGAAAAGTCCCCACTATAAATCTTAGGGAGACTTAGACAATTTAGCTGATGGAAAATAGCTGATGCACTTGCGCTAGGGTTTTCGTATCTTGAAAAAACCGTTTTTTGTCTAAGTTCTAAGGGAGTTATACTAGCGCACTTTGCCCCCTAAAAGCTATCATCTTGAAAGGGGGCATTTAAGAAGTATAGTGAGCGACTCTTTTCTAGGCACAGTTCATGCTGAATAACTTAACAGTTAAAAATTTGACGGTTTTTCCCGAAATCCAGCTGCAATTTTCCCAAAATCTGAATGTCATTGTCGGGGAAAACGGAACAGGCAAAACTCATCTTCTCAAGATTCTCTATTCGGCACTCGCTACCAGTGGGGAAGAAGGGCGAAAATCTCCGAACGGAACGCCAACAAAAACTTTATTGCAAACTCGTTTAGCCGATAAACTGATTCATGTATTTCGCCCCGATTATTTAGGAAGGCTCACCCGCAGAAAGCAAGGACGAGAACGATGTGACGTAAAATTACACTTTCAAGATAGTCGATTTAATTTTGCTTTCAGTTTCGCAACTAATAGTAAAACAGAAGTCTCCCTAGAGGAAGTTCCAGAGGCTTGGCTTGATGTATCTTCTGCCTATTTTCCTACTAGAGAGCTATTGACAATTTTTCCAAACTTTGTATCTCTATACGAAAGTCATTATCTTGAATTTGACGAAACTTGGCGAGATACTTGCTTACTTCTCGGCGCTCCTTTGCAACGTGGCAATAAGGAAAAACCCATTCAAAAGTTATTGGAACCGATCGAATCGGCGATGGGAGGTTCGCTAGAGTTAGATAAAAATGGGCGTTTTTATCTAAAAAATGAAAGTGGACGATTCGAGATGCCTCTCGTTGCCGAAGGAAATCGTAAATTAGCGATGTTAGCTCGTCTAATCGCCACTGGTGTGTTAATGGAAAAAGGTGTTTTATTTTGGGATGAACCGGAAGCGAATCTCAACCCTATTTTGCTCAGAGAAGTCGCTAAGAGCATCGTCAATCTTAGTCATGCGGGTATTCAAGTCTTTCTGGCAACCCATAGTTTATTTTTACTACGAGAACTGGAAATTTTAATGAGCGATCGAGATAACTTTCCCCTGAATACGCGTTTTTTCGGCCTACATTTCTCCGATGGTGCTGTAGTCGTTCAACAAGGAAATACAAGCGATGAAATCGGTGAAATCACAGCCCTTGATCAAGAGCTTGCTCAATCCGATCGCTTTTTAAGTATGGGAGAAGAAAGACGGTGAGGGTTGAAGTGGACGGCATAATCTTTGATTTTCCCGATTCGTGGCAAGTCAGTAAATACGATAATTGGGCTTTTTATCGTCACCATTTCTCTACAATGCTAGATGGAATTAAAGGAGTTGATTTGATTGCGATTTATCGACAAGATATCTGGTTAATTGAGGTGAAAGATTATCGCCAGTCACGTCGTACTAAAGCTCAAGATCTCGCCGAAGAAGTTACCGAAAAAGTTCTCTATACAATCGCTGCTAAGTAGGTAGGCGTTAAAAATTATCAGACACCCCCCTTATCAAGGGTAGGGTTGATTCATGAATCAACCCTACCTTATCAAGGAGGACAGGGGGGATCGAACCTAAAATCCATTTTTAATTTAATTATAACCAGCTACTTATGTTACCAGCGAAGATTAATGCCTCTGACAAATCCGAAGCAAATTTTGCCAGAAAAGTTCTTCAGGGAAAACAATTACAGGTTGTCCTCCATCTTGAACAACCGGAAACACATTCCCGACTTTTTCCCCGCGCCATTAACCCTGTAGATGTGCAGCAAAAACTGAGAAGATTAATTAAGCCGATCGCCCCTCATCCAAAGGTAGTAGAATCTACTCGGATGCAGAGTGTACCGTGGAGTGTAATTTAATTCTCATATTCTCAACTGGCAAATTAATATAACTCATTCCACCTTAATTTTAGATCAAATGAAATTAGTTGCTGACAAGAGTTTTAAAAGAGCATTTAAAGAATTTATCAAGAAAAATACTCAACTTAAATAAAAGTTATTGAGTATCTTAGATTGATTAGAAGCTGATCCCTTTCTTCCTTCTTTAAAGTCTCATAAGTTAACAGGAAGTTTAGAAGGATATTGGTCTTTTTCTGTTGCTTACGATTGTCGTATTATTTTTACGTTTCGTCAAGATACTGAATTGCTATAGATAAGGATAATTTTCTTTATTGCCTTTAATTCTCGTGTTCTAAACTGGTAAAAAATCAAAATCTATAATTTCGGCAAAGGTATAAGGACAAACTTGCGGAAACCTATCAACAGATAAACCAGTTTTTTTGATCACCGATCGCTTGGCTTTATCATAAATTATATCTAGCCTAGAAGCCCCATAATTGTAGAGGGTTTTTGACTGGAATAAAATTTCTAGTTCTAGACGGAAATTATCGATTTCATCGGCCCATCCCCGGCCACAATTACCTTTTTCAGTCAGCCAATACTGATACATCAATAAATGTTTAACGGTTTGAATTAGATAGCTTTCCACTTTGTTTCTTTGTTCTCTCCCCAAATCTTCTATCTCCGTTAAAAGATGTTCCCAATCTAAATTTTTAATCTCCCCGCGTCGAATTTGTTCGGTGGTTCGCTCAATCCACAAAACAAAGTCCTGATCATAAAGCTGTTTTAATTCTTCCCACTGCATAGATTTTTGAGATTGAGCCGTGTTTTTATGATCAATCATAAACAAAACCCCCCACCAAATGGCGGGGGGTTTTTTAGTTACCTAATTCAAGGTTTAGCCGAACTTGCCAGCAGTGGAAGCGATCAAGAAGGCGGCGTAGGTGAAGATATAGCCAACGGTGAAGTGAGCTAAACCAACCAAACGAGCCTGAACGATCGAGAGAGCCACGGGTTTGTCTTTCCAACGAACGAGGTTCGCCAGAGGAGTGCGTTCGTGGGCCCAAACGATAGTTTCGATCAACTCTTGCCAGTAACCACGCCAAGAGATCAGGAACATGAAACCGGTTGCCCAAACGAGGTGTCCAAAGAGGAACATCCAGGCCCAGACAGAAAGGTTATTAACACCGTAGGGGTTGTAACCGTTGATTAACTGAGCCGAGTTAGCCCAGAGGTAATCGCGGAACCAGCCCATCAGGTAGGTGGAGTTTTCGTTAAACTGAGCCACGTTACCCGACCAGACACCGAGGTGTTTCCAGTGCCAGTAGAAGGTTAACCAACCCAGGGTGTTCAACATCCAGAACATGGCTAGGTAGAAGGAATCCCAAGCAGAGATGTCGCAAGTACCGCCACGGCCCGGACCGTCGCAAGGGAAGGAATACCCGAAGTCTTTTTTATCGGGCATTAATTTGGAACCACGAGCGTCTAAAGCACCTTTAACCAGGATTAGAACGGTGGTGTGTAAACCAAGAGCGATCGCATGGTGAACGAGGAAGTCGCCAGGGCCGATGGTTAAGAAGAGGGAGTTAGTGCCGCTATTGATTGCGTCTAGCCAACCGGGCAACCAAACATCACCGTAGTTGGGATAGGCGGTGTAAGCGATACTATCGGGGTTAGACAACAGTACGTTCATGCCGTACAGGGTTTTACCCGAAGCTGCTTGCACGAATTGAGCGAACACAGGTTCGATCAAGATTTGTTTTTCGGGAGTACCGAAAGCGACGACCACATCGTTATGAACGTAGAGGCCGAGGGTGTGGAAACCTAAGAAAAGGGAAACCCAGCTTAGGTGAGAGATGATCGCTTCTTTATGCTCCAGCATCCGCGCCAGCACGTTATCTTTGTTCGCTTCGGGATCATAGTCACGCACGAAGAAGATAGCACCGTGAGCGAAAGCACCCACCGCTAGGAAACCAGCGATGTATTGGTGGTGAGTATAAAGAGCCGCTTGGGTGGTGTAGTCCTTAGCGATAAAGGCATAAGGGGGTAGCGCGTACATATGCTGCGCCACCAGAGAGGTGATCACGCCTAAAGAAGCGAGAGCCAAACCGAGTTGGAAGTGGAGAGAGTTGTTAACCGTGTCATAAAGATTTTTGTGACCGGCTCCTAACTTACCACTGGGGGGTCTGTGTGCATTAAGGATGTCCTTGATGCTGTGACCGATGCCCCAGTTGGTGCGGTACATATGACCAGCCACAATGAAGATCACAGCGATCGCCAAGTGGTGGTGAGCCATATCGGTTAACCAGAGGGACTCGGTTTGGGGATGGAAACCACCTAAGAAGGTGAGAATCGCAGTTCCCGCGCCTTGGGCAGTACCGAAAATGTGGTTAGCAGTATCGGGGTTTTCTGCGTACACACCCCAGTTACCGGTGAAGAAGGGTAGTAAACCCGCCGGGTGGGGGGGAGTGGAGAGGAAGTTGTCCCAACCAACGTGCTGACCGCGGGATTCGGGGATAGCAACGTGAACGAGGTGTCCGGTCCAAGCCAGAGAGCTAACACCGAACAGAGCGGCGAGGTGGTGGTTCAGGCGAGATTCAGCGTTTTTGAACCAAGCGAGGCTAGGACGGAACTTAGGTTGTAAGTGTAACCAGCCAGCAAAGAGGAAAATCGCCGAGAGAATCAGCAGGAACACCGCACCTTGGTATAGGTCTTGGTTGGAGGTCATACCGATGGTGTAGAACCAATGGTAAACCCCGGAATAGGCGATGTTAACCGGATTAGAAGCGCCAGCTTGGGTGAAGGCATCTACAGCGCCTTTACCGAACTGGGGATCCCAAATCGCGTGGGCGATGGGACGGATATTTAAGGGATCTTTGATCCACTGCTCGAAGTTGCCTTGCCAAGCGACGTGGAATATAGTGCCGGAAGTCCACAGGAAAATGATTGCAATGTGGCCGAAGTGCGACGCGAAAATCTTTTGGTAGAGATTCTCTTCCGTCATGCCATCATGACTTTCAAAATCGTGGGCTGTGGCGATCCCGTACCAAATCCGACGGGTGGTCGGATCTTGGGCTAGATCTTGGCTAAATTTAGGGAATTTAGTTGCCATAGCTGTTTAGGAAATTCTCCTCTCTAAATAACTGAGGCTCTTACACGAGTGCTGGTTATTTCCTTTTTTAAATTCACCTTCTGTAATAGGAAACGCTTACAGAGGTATCGGTCAATCGACGCTGGTTGAGCCTAGTCTTGCCAATCCCCGGGGGACTGGCAAGCCCTTATAGGCAAGTTTAGCCAATCGAGAGACTTCTGGCCAAGAAGAATGCCCAAGTGGTGACAATACCGCCTAAGAGGTAGTGAGCCACACCAACGGCACGACCTTGAATGATGCTCAGGGCGCGAGGTTGGATAGCGGGGGCAACTCTTAACTTGTTGTGCGCCCAGACGATCGACTCGATTAATTCTTGCCAGTAGCCGCGACCACTGAACAGGAACATCAAGCTAAACGCGAAGACGAAGTGACCGGCTAGGAACATGATTCCGTAGGCAGACAGAGCGGAGCCATAGGAGTTAATCACTTGAGCTGCTTGCGCCCAGAGGAAATCCCGTAACCAACCGTTGATGGTGATGGCACTTTGGGCGAAGTTACCGAGGGTAACGTGGGTGACAGTGCCATCGGGGGCGACGGTTCCCCAGACATCGGACTGCATTTTCCAGCTAAAGTGGAAGATTACGACCGAGAGGGAGTTGTACATCCAGAACAGGCCGAGGAAGACGTGATCCCAACCGGAAACTTGGCAGGTACCGCCGCGACCGGGACCATCGCAGGGGAAACGGAAACCGAGATTCGCTTTATCGGGAATCAGACGGGAACCGCGAGCGTAGAGAACCCCTTTGAGGAGAATCAACACGGTGACATGGATGGTGAAGGCGTGGATGTGATGCACGAGGAAATCGGCAGTACCGAGAGTGATCGGCATCATGGCCACTTTGCCACCCACTGCTACCACGTCGCCACCGAAAGCATAACTAGCAGTAGTGAGAGCGTTAGGAGCGGTGTTGCCGGGGGCTAGGGTGTGGAGACTTTGTACCCATTGGGCAAAGATGGGTTGTAGTTGAATTCCCGTATCCGAGAACATATCTTGGGGACGACCAAAAGCCCGCATGGTGTCGTTGTGAATGTATAAACCGAAGCTATGGAAGCCAAGGAAAATACATACCCAGTTCAGGTGGGAGATAATTGCGTCGCGATGACGTATCACCCGATCGAGCAGGTTATCCACGTTCTTGGCCGGATCGTAGTCCCGCACCATGAAGATCGCTCCGTGCGCTCCCGCACCGACGATTAAGAAGCCACCGATCCAAGTGTGGTGAGTGAACAAGGATAGTTGGGTGGCGTAGTCAGTCGCCTGATAGGGATAGGGCGGCATGGCGTACATATGGTGGGCCACGATGATGGTTAGCGAACCTAAGAGAGCCAGGTTAATCGCTAACTGAGCGTGCCAAGAGGTGGTCAGGATTTCGTACAGTCCTTTGTGACCTTGACCGGTGAAGGGCCCTTTGTGGTTTTCGAGGATTTCCTTCATGCTGTGACCGATACCCCAGTTGGTACGGTACATATGACCGGCAATGATGAATAATACAGCGATCGCCAAGTGATGGTGAGCGGTATCGGAAAGCCAGAGACCACCGGTCACGGGGTTCAAGCCACCTTTGAAGGTGAGGAAATCCGAGTAAGCACCCCAGTTAAGGGTAAAGAACGGGGTCAAACCCTGGGCGAAACTGGGATATAAATCCGCCATCTTGCTCGGTTCGAGGATGAACTCGTGGGGCAAGGGTATATCTTGGGGAGCGACTCCAGCATCGAGGAGTTTGTTCACCGGTAAAGAAACGTGAATCTGATGACCGGCCCAACCTAGGGAACCTAAGCCGAGTAAACCCGCCAAGTGGTGGTTCATCATCGATTCCACGTTTTGGAACCATTCCAGTTTCGGTGCGCTTTTGTGGTAATGGAACCAACCGGCAAACAGCATCAGGCCCGCCATCACTAAACCACCGATAGCGGTGCAGTATAGCTGATAGCTGTTGGTGAACCCGGAGGCGCGCCACAGGTAGAACAGACCAGAGGTGATCTGAATACCGTGGAAACCACCGCCCACATCGCCGTTGAGGATGCCTTGACCGACGATCGGCCAGACCACTTGGGCGCTGGGTTTGATGGCGAGCGGGTTGGTTAACCAAGCTTCATAGTTAGAAAATTTCGCGCCGTGGAAGTACATTCCACTCAGCCAAACGAAGACAACGGCGAGATGTCCGAAGTGGGCGCTGAAGATTTTCCGAGAAATATCTTCGAGATCGCTGGTTTGACTATCAAAATCGTGGACGTTGGCGTGTAGGTTCCAAATCCAGGTAGTGGTTTTGGGTCCTTTGGCTAAAGTGCGATCAAAATGCCCCGGTTGACCCCACTTCTCAAAGGAAGTAGGTACTGGGTCTTTATCTACAATCACTTTAGCTACCGCTTTGGGGGGGAGTGCCATGAGGATTCTCCTCTCTCGACAATAGACTTAGCGTTTTATTTGAGGATAGATTTTTTAACCTAAAAAAGGCAAGTTGAAATCTGACCCACCTTTTGTTAATGTCGCTTGACTTTCCTCTTGGGTGAGATTCCAGTCGAAAGCATCAATAGTAGATGATAAGTCTTTGTTCTCTTGTCTGTTCGTTATGCTTAACAATAATTAAAATTCTCTCAATCCTTGATAGGAGAGACATTTTCTGCTATGGACGGTCTTAGTCAGGGTCAAACCGGTGATTTTTCTTTACAAAAGTTTGTTAACTGTCCCCCCAGAAGCCGATTTCCCCTTTTTCTCCCCCACCAGACCATATAGAAAATTCAATAGATAGATTCTCAAAAAACAATCAAACAATTCTGTAAAATTGAGGCCATAACCTCATCTTCTCGCGCTTTTGCTGACACCGGATCATTCAATGACTCTAGCAAAAATCAATGGTTTGTATAGATTTTGGCCTTGGCTCTAGGAGGAACGTGCTATCCCTACTACATAAATTAATCCCAGTCAAAACCCTTCGTATATGTCTTGTGATCGGTTTACTGACCACTCTGTTAACCGCCTGTGGCGATCGCCTGACGGCTACCAATCTCCCCACTTCCGAAACCCCTCATCTTCCCGTCCTCCAAGGCCGCATTTCTGAGGTTGCCCCCCCGGCCCTAATTCAGGAACTGCGCCCTAGTTTAGATCGTTACGCTCCCCAAGTAACCATTCTCAGTCCTCTGGCCGAACAAGTTTTCGATGACCCTCAGGTGACAGTTAAACTACAAGTGTCAGAGCTGCCAATTTTCCAAGACGATACCCTGAAATTAGGACCCCACTTGAGCCTAATTGTCGATAATGAACCAGCAGCCGCTATTTACGACCTCAAACAGCCGATTATCCTAGAAAATCTTGCCCCCGGTACTCATACCCTCCGCGTCTTGGCCCTGCGGCCTTGGCAGGAAAGTTTTAAAAATGATGGGGCTTTCGCTGAAACAACCTTTCATATTCTGACAAAAACAGGCAAAAATGCCCCTGATCATAACTTACCCCTGTTAACCTACAGTAGTCCGCAAGGAATCTACGGTGCGGAACCGATCCTGCTCGATTTTTATCTGAGTAATGCTCCTCTACGTCTTTCCAATACTGCCAACGAAGATAATAATCTTCAAGATTGGCGCATTCGTGTTACTGTCAACGGTGAAAGTTTTCTGCTTGATACTTGGGAACCAATCTATCTCAAGGGTTTTGCCAAGGGCAATAACTGGGTACAATTAGAATTCATCGATGGTCAGGGAAATAAAATCGAAAACGAGTTTAATACCAGCGTGCGCGTGATTAGCTTTGATCCCTCTTACCAAGACGGCCTCAGTCAATTAGTCCGCGGCGATTTATCCCCTATAATTGCCCGTAGCATTGTTGATCCCAACTATCAAACTATTCCTAGTCTAGAGGAAGAAACCCCTGTTATTGAGGAAGAAACCCCTGTAGTTGAGGAAACCCCTATCGTTGAGGAAGAGGAAACCCCCACAGTTGAGGAAGAAGAAACCCCTATAGTTGAGGAAAACCCTGTTATTGAGCCAGAAACCCCTATAGTTGAGGAAAGCCCTGTTATTGAGCCAGAAAGCCCTGTTATTGAGCCAGAAAGCCCAATCTTGGAAGAAAAACCAGTAGAGACAGAAACAATCGAAAAGGTCGAGGAAACCCCTGAAGCGATCGAATCTCCCCTAACCACCATACCGGAGACAAAGGAGATTAACGAACCTGCCCCCGGTATTCAGCCTCCGCTAGAAGTGGAACCTATTCCCGAACCCCAGAACAATAGCGAGCAAAAAATCACCATTTTTGAGCGCATTCAACAAACTTTAAATCGCTTCCAGTTAGCCTCTCCCCCAGTAGAAAAAGATATCGAACTACCCACCCTCGATCCTGAATTATTCAGCAATATCAATCGGTCTTAGAGCCTAGCTTAATCCAGTTTTCAGGGGAAGTGGGGAGGTGGGGATTTTTCAGTGAGCAGTGAACAGTAAACAGTAATCAGTGAAAAGAAAGTTCCCAAGTTTGGTTCTATTGGAGTTAAGGTGATCAGCTTATCTTATCGAAAAAAGGGCATAAGCCTTATGTCCCTACCATTAATATCGTGCCAGCTGTAGGGGCGCAAGGTTTGCGCCCATTATGTAACATAGTGAACATTTTTCACCTGATGTCCAGAAGACACCGAAGTTTTCACCTAACACTGTCTACTCAACACTGCAATCTGATAACTGATAACTGATAACTGATAACTGAAATCCCCAACCGCTCGATCGAGAAATTATTAAACAAATATTTCGCAATATAGACAAAATTGGGAACTAGGTTATAATCTAGAACGTCTCCAGGTAATTTACCAATTTTTTGCTTGAGGTAATTGTGTTTAACAAAATTTCCCTTGTCGCTGGTTTTGCCGGTTTAGTTGCCCTAACTACCCTTGGCGCCGTACCCGCACAAGCAGGACCACAAAATAACGAAATCCTGATCAGTCAACTGCGCGGCCATAACACCTACAGAGGTGAGCCGCAACTCAACCCCGGCGACTATGTACTAGGTCGCGTTCGGGGAACCGTGGGTGGGATTCTGTCCATCCAATTGATCAGACCTGTGACAGTGGATGGCAAAGAAATTTTCAGTGGCGACTTTGCCGACGGAACCACCGCTCGTATTGTTGGGGATGCCACGGGTGGCGACGATGTACTATTGCAAGTGGTAGATGGCAAGTTAATTTATGTGGGTAAAGCTCGTCCCTATTGGGTTTCCCGCTTGAAACTAAAATCGGAAACCGCTACCAGCAGCAATCGCTCACAACTTTTAAGAGAAGTTAACCAAAAAGAACCCGCTTGGGGACTTCCCGCTTTACCGCCGGAAACCAGAACCTTTACTGAAGTTGCTCCTCAACCCGCTCCCGATCCTAGTGTATCTCCTATCCGCGGACTTTGGTAGTGGGAAGAAATCAGGAGAAAATTTAATACAAATGTACCAAGTAAACCCCTCTTTTTTCTATGGAAGGGGGGGTTTTTATTTAGTCAAAAATTGAGAAATAATTGTATTTCAGCCCAAATTATCGTCAAAACGTCGGTAAGGGCATGATCGCTATCTAATTCGATTAATTTCACCCAAGGGCGATTCATGCAATAATGGCGACTATTTTCTGGGGGAATCACCTCATCGTTACTGCCATGAATAATCAGGGTGGGGAGCTGCCTGATTAACTTTTCTTGGGGATAATTAGCTAAATCCTCGATAAATTCGTAATAAATTGACAGAGAACGACGATAACCGTAGTGATAAACCGATAAACTCCCAGATTTTTGCCAATTGGCTAGGGTTTCTGCTCCCAATTGTCCTAACCAAATCGGCCCGAAATTAAAAGCCGGAGCTAATAAAACGAGCCTTTGCACCTGAGAATAAGTTTCTGCCAGCCAAGCTGCCGTTAAACCGCCAAAACTGGAACCAATTAGAGTAACGGGAAACTGAGATTGTTCAATCAATTGGCCGACTTGAACAATCTGACGAGTGAGAGTTAAGCTAGAAAAGTCATCACCGTTAAGATCGGGAATTTCCATTGCTAAACCCCTCTTTTGCCAACAATGTCTCAAAAATTGCGCTTTTGTTGATTGGGGGCCAGAAGCAAAACCGTGTAGATAAATATATCTGTTTTCAAGGACTGCCATTCTAGAACCAATTAGGG
>NZ_JADEXI010000060.1:0-13710 GCF_015207185.1 Microcystis sp. LEGE 08355
GTGGGTGGAATTAAATATAAGATGAACGTAGGTTGGGCTTCGGCCGTGAGCTTTTGCCGAACGGTTGAAGCATGAAACCCAACGCCCGATTATGTTACGCTACCGCTAACCCATCCTACAAATAATTTTGCCTCCCTACTTAGCTTAAGCCACTTGTCCCAAGAATTTGCGGCAATGAGGTAAGTAGTCGTGCAAAATAAATTTCCTAGTCAAGATAGGCACTCATGCAAGAGGCAAGAGGTGGTTAGATATGTGTAATTAATTTTGCCTAGGTACTTAGTATAATTATAAATGTGTCTTAGCTTAACCCTCTCTACATGACAACAAATCTCACAGACTATAAACATATTGCAATTGATCATCGGGGAGTACCAATAATTGCGGGTTCTACCCTGAAAGTGATTGATCTAGTTATGGCACAAATAGCCTACGGTTGGACTCCAGCAGAAATTCACATTAACCATCGTGATTTAAGTATGAGTCAAATTCACTCAGCATTAGCTTACTATTGGGAACATAGAGATGAATTAGATCAAGCTATCCAAGCTGATTTAGAATTTGCCCAAAAAATGCGAGAAAAAGCTGGAGATTCTCCCTTTGTTAACCGACTTAAAGCACAGGCAATAAAGTAAGAATAGGCGTTTAAAATGTATCTTAGCTTATTGCTGATCCCAATTATTTTAGTAAATATTTAGTCATAAACTTCACTTCTATGACCTACTCTAATAATAATAATTATCCTACTCTCTCGATCAAATTCATAAATAACCCGATAATCTCCTACTCTTAATTTATAAAACCCTGACCATTCTCTCGTAAGAGGAAGGGGGGTTATCTGTTCAAAGTTGATGGCTAACCATTCAATTTTATTAAAAATCCTCAGTCTGATAAGTAGGTAGGTATTAAAAACTTTCAGCTCCCCCCGCCTATCGGCACCCCCCTTATCAAGGGGGGCAGGGGGGATCGAACCTAAAATCCATTTTTAATTTAATTATAACCAGCTACTTAAAATCTGTGATCAAATCTAAATCAGTTATCGACTCCGGTTCAAAAGTAACAGAATAGCTCATTTAAGGTTCTATCGCATATCTTTTATCCACCTCAGATGCAGGAATAGTCGCTCTTCCTTGTAATCTTTTTTGTTGGATTTCTAATAACTTTTCTTTAAAAGATTCCTTAACTTGTTTTCCCTCATCCGGATCACCAAAGTATTCATCTAGAGTATCATCTACTGTATTACGGATTAAACTTTGTAACTCTTGGGGAGTCATGTCTTTTATCTGCATATTTTCTCTAATTAAAAAAAGGACTTTGACTCGTTGCAAGGTAGAACCTTGCAACCCAGATAAGCGAGATTCTACCTCTACTTATTTCTTTGACTCGTTGACTCGTTGCAAAGTTAGCTCGTTGTCGGACTATTCTTCGAGTTGATAGGGACACCATTGACTTTTGGTGGCAAGTTGGGCGTTAATAAGCGTAAAAACGCGCTCTAGTTCAGAAAGTCCAGCATACTCCGCTTCTTCGTCAACAGAGAGACTGTCAGTTTTCTTCTTAGCTAATAACTGCTCAAAACGAGATTGTAGCTCTGAAGTAAACCTGAATAAATAAATGTTACCAAATTCGCGGAGTTCAACCCCTTCTCTCATTAAAGACGAAGGTTGAATCATTAATTGGGGAGTCATTGGCTCTATTGATTGTTATTCCTCTTTCACCTTATCACCTTAACAAATTGCCGAGGAAATGCAAAAGAATATTGATAATATTTAACCAATTTCGGGGCAACCCCTCTGTAGTTGCCCCTCTTAAGGATAATTTATCCCCGACGACGAAGGGAAGCGGCACCCAACGCACCAACAGCGATTAAACTCACTATACCACTAGGTTCCGGGGTTGATACACCACCGCCACCAGCAGGAGTGATATCCCCATTAAGAGCCACAAACCCACCCCCGGTAACATTAGTGGAGTTGTCGGCAATTAAATAGACAGACAAGCCATTAGCATTCAGTCCATAGAGACGGAACTGCACCGGTCCGGTTTGGGGTGCTAAACTGCTTAGGTCAAAGCTGTAGGTATTAAAGCTAGTTGTTAAGTTAACTTGTGTCCCTAAATTATTGGTGAACCCATCAACACTAGAGCGCAAGACTAAATCTAGCTGCGTTTCAGTTTGGGCCGCATTGAGTTGTAAGTTAGTAAAATCGACTTGAAAACCTGCACTAGGTTGTACGGCAAATTCCACATATTGGCTGGTATTAACAGTGCTACCTGTATTCCAACCGTTAGTAGTAGAACCACCCAACAGGAAGATAGGATCATTCTCCCGATTTATCCCGGCGGTGTTTAACCCAGTGCTGGTTATATTCGCACCTACAGTATTCGCCGCTTTGGGATAGGTTGCGGTACTGGCATTAAATGAATTCCAACCAGCTACTATTGCCGCTTGAGCAGGAGTAACCCCAGCTAACCCCATCAGAGTCAAGGGGGTTAAAATTGTCAGTAATTTTTTCATGGATTCGATGACAGTAATAGGAGAAAATTATGGTCATATTTAACGCTAGTTTTGCGCCAATATTCTGCAACAAGAAGTATCACAAAAAAGGGGGGGAGTCAAGGGTTATTTAATCATAATTTATTATGGTTTCTATATTTAAGATAGTTGTGGGTTATATAAATATTCTACCTTGCAACGCAGATAAGCGAGGTTCTACCTCTACTTATTTCTTTGACCCAAATTATCAAAATGAACTGCTTTGGTTTTGAAGTTAAATTTTAGGGGGATGCCATCCTGCTAAGATCCATTGTTGTCTAACTGTGGTGGCAATCAAATTATTGAGTTTTAATGCCATAACTGTTGCACGTCCACAAGGCGTTTTTCCTAAAATTTGTGTTCCCTCTTGACTCCATTGAAAATGTTCTGACCATATTTGTTTTCTTGGATTAAAAAGGGGAACAATTTGCTCAGTTTCGGGGTCTTTTGCTTCGGTTTGTCTGCCCTTATAGCCATTGCATAAACGACAAGCTAACCAGAGATTATATTCATCATCACTTCCCCCTTTAGCTTTAGGAATGATATGTTCAATCTCCAGCAATCCTAACACATATTTTTGTAAACTTAAACAATACCCACAGCGATTATTAGCTTGTTGGCGAATTTTATCTTTAATATAGTCGGGAATAGGGCTAGGATTCATGCTTATAAGGGTGAAATTAATCCTCTTTTAACCGCTTCATTTAATCCTTGAGACTTCTTTAACAAGTTTATTTGATAAATTTGCATCAATGACCAAAGTTCCCTATTTTCAAAGGTTGATAAATCTCTCTCTTGTTGTTGATTGAGCAACTCGCTTAATCTTTGATCCTGTTCTGATGCCATTTGTAATTGAGTTAATTTGATAATTTCTTCATCTGATAATGAATTTAGGGATGAGATTTTTTCGCCTTGATAATTGGGACTAATAGAAAAAGCGATCGCTTCTACTAATATATCATTAAGATCACGGTTAATTGAATGGGCTAAGGATTGAGCTAGATTAAAAATCTCATCAGGTAGGGTTAAAGTAATTGAAATAGCCATAAACTTTTTTTATGCTGGTTTATAGAGATATTATAATTATAACTCAAATTTTTGTTACCTATAGGGATAAAATGGTTCAAAAGTAACAAAATAGCTCCTTTAAGCTTCTTTTATCAACCTCAGATTTCCAAGCAAGATTTACCGATAACTTAACTTACAGCAAACTCAGTTAACTTACGAGTTTCCAGATCGTAAAAAGCTAAAACTATATCTTCTTTAGAAATACCCTCCCTTAATAATTCCGTAGCGATACCTTCCTCAGTCCAATCCTCCTCAATATAAATCTTCTTATTTTTAATCCTAATATGGACTTGAATATTCCTGATTTTTTTCTTGCCTTCCCAACCCATAAAAAGCCAAAAATACTGATCATGTATCTCGTCAAAAACCAGACAACTTTCTTGATCTAAATTAGCAGAACCAGAAACCCATTCGTGATATTCTGTTAATACTTTTTTAATGGCATTGCGATATTTTTTTAGTCTATCCATCGTAAAATTTTCTCCTTTTCCATCTCAACAACCAGCAAAAGTAATTGATTTATTTTCACAATAGCCTGAATTGATTCTCGTTGGAAAAAATTTTCATAAATGCTGTCTTTAATGGCTAGATAAATTTGATATTCTGGTTCGGTAAGACTGATTAAATTTCGATATAAAATATACTGTCCTAAAGCTATTTCAAAATCTCTCATAGGTGAGGGACTTAAAAAGCTTTTGATTTCCACAACAATTTTACGTCCATTTCTTTCAGCATCCAGAGGTTTTTCTGCTGCTAAATCAGCAAAAATTCAACATCTTTATATTTAATTTTATAAGGATCAGCTAAAATACTCCAACCGTCTTTAATTAAGGCATTTTTCACGGCTTCATGGTAAATATCTTTTGCTGGCATGGTTCTAAAAAAGTAATTTCATTAGTTATATTTAATTTTATTAACAATCCTAAGTCTGATAAAATCGGTGATCAAATTTAAATCAGTTATCGAGTCTGGTTCAAATTTAATTTTTGTTGATTCCCCCCTTGATAAGGGTGCTGGTCCCCCCTTCGCCCAAGGTAGGGTTAATTCATGAATTAACCCTACCTTGGGGGTTGATTCGTGAATCAACCCTACCTTAATAAGGGGGGTACTGATACCCCCTGCCCCCCTTGATAAGGGGGGTGTTGATCGCTGGGGGGATCTGAATTAAAACCCACTTACTTAGGGGAGAATTGTTGATTACTTCCCTCTAGTTTTTTCAGCCCAAACTTTGCTGGGTAATCCCCAAACATAGATGAAACCTTCGGCAGCTTTATGATCAAATTGATCCTCGGCTCCGTAGGTAGCTAAATCGGGAGAATAGATAGAATTGACTGACTGACGACCGACCACTTTAGCGTTACCTTTAAACAGTTTGACTCGCACCGATCCCGTTACCTGTTCTTGGGTTTTGAGGATAAAAGCATCGATCGCTTCCTTTAAGGGACTGTACCACAATCCTTTATAAATTAACTGTCCGTAGGTATCTTCAATTCCCCGTTTATATTGGGTAACATCTCCAGTTAAAGTCAAACTTTCTAAGTCCCGGTGAGCATCAATTAAAACTAATAAAGCCGGGGCCTCGTAAATTTCTCGGGATTTAATTCCCACTACCCGGTTTTCGATCATATCTAAACGACCAACACCGTGTTTACCCACTAGGTCATTTAATTGACTAATTAGCGTGACAGAATCGAGATTTTCTCCGTTTAAACTGACAGGAATCCCCTGATTAAAACCAATATCGACGTATTCCGGCTCGTTGGGAGTATCGGCGATCGCTTTGGTCATTAAATAGATTTCTTCCGGGGGTTCCGTCATCGGATCTTCCAAGGGACCGGCTTCAATACTGCGCCCCAACAGGTTACGATCGATACTAAAAGGCGAGGATTTTTTCACAGGAGACTCGATCCCGAATTTTTCCCCGTAGGCGATGGTTTCTTCCCGGCTCATGCCCCATTCCCGGGCGGGAGCGAGAACTTTTAAACTAGGATTGAGGGTCATAATGCCCACATCAAAACGCACTTGATCGTTACCTTTGCCGGTGCAACCGTGAGCGACGGCATCGGCCCCGTATTTCTCGGCGGCCTCTACTAATAATTTAGCGATTAAAGGACGAGCCAGGGCGGTAGAAAGGGGATAACGATTTTCGTAGAGAGCATTAGCTTGAATTGAGGGAAAAGCGTATTCTTTGACGAATTCTTCCTGAGCATTGACCACTAAGGATTCGATCGCTCCGCAGCGCAGAGCCTTTTCTTGAATTGGTCCTAATTCGTCTCCCTGTCCTAAATCGGCGGCTAGGGTAATCACTTCTTCTACTCCCCATTCCTGTTTGAGATAGGGAATACAGACGGAAGTATCGACTCCTCCGGAATAAGCTAAAACCACTCTCTTGGCGCGTCCCATAATTTTTTCACCTAAAAACGACTAATTGATTACTCTTTTAAGTTTATTATATATCCTGGGGATTAGATGCTTCTTTTTTAATGCTTTTTTGTTTAGTTTTTGATGAAGAAAAGGCATGGGAAGTCACGAGTAGAGAGCCAAAACTAAACGGGCAACCGGCCGCTATTTACGTTTACTGGCAGCACGACGGGAGGATTTTTTCGGAGCGGTATTTGGGGGATTATTGTTAGTTTTATCTTTAAATATTGGAATAGTAAAATGAAACTGACTGCCGTGATTTTTGCCCCGGGATTCTGCCCAAATTTCGCCGCCCCAACCATTGACGATCTGACGACAGATAGCCAGTCCTAAACCGGTTCCCCCGGCACTGCGTTGCAGGGCTCCTTCCTCTTGGTAAAAGCGATCAAAAACCTGTTCTAAACGATTGGGTTCGATCCCGCGTCCGGTATCAGAAATGGTGACTTCTAGAGTTTTTGGCTTTCCCAAAGCGACTTCGATCGAGACATTTCCCTCCCGTCCGGTAAACTTACAGGCATTATCGAGAAGTTTGGAGAGTAATTCCACTAACCACTCGCCATCGGCTAAAACAAAGGGCAGATTAGGGGGGACAAGGTTGCTAATTTTGGGGTTTTCGTTGTCGAGATTGCGGGAGTGAACGTGACTGATGGCTAATTCCACACATTCCGATAAGGATAAAGCTTCGGGATTCCAATTAACCCGGCCACTTTCTAACCTAGAAAGAGTTAAAAAATCTTGGATTAATTTACGCATTCGTTCCGCATCTTTCAGGGCAGTATCAAGCATAATTTGGCGCATTTCCGCCGGCATATCCGGTTCCGAGGCCAAACTTTCTAGACAGACTTGAATGGTGGACAGGGGGGTGCGTAATTCGTGGCCGGTAATGGCGACTAAATTAGAACGAGTGCGATCGAGGGCGGCTAATTGTTCATTTAAATCCTGTAAATTAGCGTAGGCTTCTGCTTGAATGAGAGCGACTCCGATTTGAGTGGCCACCGCGTCCACAAGGGCGACATCCTCGCTCTTCCAAGTGGTGGTATAGGGTCCACAGTGATGCAGTTCCAACATTCCCAAGAGACGACTTTGGTAAAAAATCGGTACTAATAACCAGGAATAGATGGAACATTCCCGCACCAGATTTTGAATGGAATCCCCGGGGAGACGGGGATCGTGAATAGCGTCTTCGATTTTCAGGGATTCTCTCAATTCCAGCACTTCCTGAAAAAGAGGATTATTTTTCAGGGGCCATTTTTGTCCTTTGATGGAACTAATGCCGGAGTTTAAAAATTCGTGTTCGATGGTGGCGTTAATGTCGGCTTCCTTACAACGATAGACCACGCAGCGACAGACTCCCAATCCCTGCCCCAATTTCTGCACTGCCACCTGTAGGATAGCTTCCGGATCGAGGGAACGACGGATCGCCGCTGTCACCGAGTTAATCAGTCTTTCCTTATGTTCTTTCGATGCCAAGGAACGATTGGCTTTCAGCAGTTTATACTGTCCCGCTTGCAAATAAGTGACCAATCGCTGGACAAAGGGATCTGGTTCCTCTTGATGATCCCTGTCCGTCAGTTCACAGATCAGGTATTCTTCTTGAGCGCGCCTAATTTTCTCCGCTAGTTCGGGACGATAATCGAGAATATGATTTAAGAGAATTTGGGCGGCCTGTTGACTAACATGGCGATCGCTCGTCCAAATCCCCTCAAAACGGCGATTATTATCCATAGCTGCCCCATTTTCCCCCTCTGCTGTCAGATGGGTTCGTTCCCGACAGATTAAACAACTAGCATAATGGCCACCGATAACCACTAGATGCCATTCTTGGGCTAAACTGTCCTCCGGTTGAAAAGCGATCGTCTCGTAAATGTCGGAACTATGCTTAAAATCGGTTTCTGGGGCCGACAAAACATAAACTTGCCCGCTTTTGTGGGCAATGCGTCGATAGCGATGGGCCTCTTGACGATAAAAGCGCTCACGCTGAAAACTGGCAATCACTAACGGTTGATCGTCTTCCGCTAAAACCTGATCCTCCATGGCGTGGGATAGCGCGGTCAGGGATGCTTTGAAGTACATCTGCGATCGCCATTGGGGGAGTAACTGCAACAGTTCTGTTAAAACAGAAGTTGATCTGCTCATCGATAATCTGTCTCGAGTCGGGTGTGACTAGCAAGCGCAATAGAGGGAACTAGCAATTTCTCCCTTGACCCTATCCTACAGGCTCAAGGGGACAAGAGGTGAGATCGTGACGGCAAGACATTTAAACCGAGTGATGCCAAAAGTGAGGGAAATTATTCTAAGTAGGGAGGCACAATTATTTGTAGGATGGGTTAGCGGTAGCGTAACATGAGCGGGCGTTGGGTTTCATGCTTCAACCCAACCTACGTTCATCTTATATTTAATTCCACCCACCCACTTAGTTAACTAGATGTAGGCGACTTTCATTGCCCAAAGAATCAGAGCAATAATACTACCGATAACGATAATCGACGATATCGCCACTACTGCCGGTTTATCGGCTCCCTCGAATTTCATGATGCCACGATTTAAGTCTGACATTGCTTTTAACTCCTTTTCATGAGATGGATGTAGAAAGTATGAGACACTTTAGGATCATAAATTAGCTAACTCTCATCTATCCGTGTTATTAGAAATTGGTATCATTCGGCTGTCTTTAATCATTCTAGGCGTTCTTTTCGCCCTTGGCCTTCTCCTTGAGGCTATTTTAAGAATTGTCTTCGGGTTCGGTAATCCGCTTATCTACGAAGCTGATGCCGAAATTGGCTATCTTTTGGCTCCTAATCAACAAACGCGCCGTTTTTCCAATTTTATCGCCGTTAATCAGTATTCGATGCGCAGCGATCCGATTACAACCCAACGGCCCCCGGAGACGACGAGAATCATGTTAATCGGTGATTCGATCGCTAATGGCTCCTGGTGGACAGATCAAAAAGAGACCATTGCTGCTTTAATCACCAAAAATTTAGGCCAAAATCTGGCGGGTTCAGTGCAAGTTCTCAATGCTTCGGCTAATTCGTGGGGACCGCGCAATCAATTGGCCTATCTGCGACGTTTCGGCACCTTTGAATCTCAGGTGATTGTGTTATTAATGAACACCGATGATCTGTTCGCTTTAGCTCCTAGTTCGGCGGTGGTGGGACGAGAAATTAATTATCCTGATCGCCGGCCGGCTTTAGCTTTAATCGAGTTGTACGATCGATATTTTAAGCGTTATCCTCCCCTACCACCGGTGCAAGAAGGAGGCGATCGAGTGGGCAATAATTTAAACGCTCTTGCCCAAATTCAATCCCTTGCTCAGGCTAATCAAGCCCGTTTAATTATCGCTATCACTCCCCTCATTCGCGAAGCTCAAAAACAGGGGCGAGATTATGAATTGAAATCCCGTCAAAGACTAGCGGATTTCACCGGCAACCAGCAGATTTTTTATCTAGATTTTCTGCCCATTTTTCAAGCCCATCCTAATCCCGATTCCCTCTATATCGATAATATTCATCTCAGCAGGGACGGTAACGAGTTAATCAGTCAAAAACTGGCCGAGGCAATCAAAAAAGTCTTTTAATTAGGTTTGCTGAATCAGTTATCAGTTATCAGTTATCAGTTATCAGTTATCAGTTATCAGATGTGAGGTTTCAGTTCACATTTTTATCAATTATCAGTTCACTATTTACTGATTACTGTTTACTGTTCACTGTTTACTGATTACTGTTCACTGAAAATACACCCCACTTCCCTAACAACCATACCAAAGCTTTTCTATCTGTTTTGCTAGGGCCAATAACTCAGAGCGATCGCTTGTATCCCTTAAGAGGGTGACATGGCCTAATTTTCGACCGGGACGGGATTTTTTACCGTACCAAAAAACGTGAGCGTCTGGAATTGCCGCTAAAACTGCTCTTTTTTCGGCATAATCGCCGTCACTATCCTCAAAACCCAATAGATTAACCATAACTGCCCCAGCAGATTTTAAGTCCGTGGCTCCGAGGGGCAAATTAGCCACTGCTTGCAGTTGTAGGGCAAATTGGGAGGTAAGACAGGCAGAAAGGCTGTAATGACCCGAATTATGGGTACGGGGAGCGATTTCATTAATCAATACCTCTCCCTGCGGAGTGACAAATAACTCTATCCCGAAAACACCCACCGCCGACAAACTACTTAACAGATGATGGGCGATAGGTTCGGTTTGAGCGTGTAAAGATTGGTTAAGAGCGGCGGGAGCGATTACCCAGTGACAGACTTGCTCCTCTTGATAGGTTTCCACCACGGGATAGGTGACGATTTCCCCAGTTAATCCCCTAGCGGCAACGATGGCTAATTCTCGCTCGTAGGGAATATAAGCTTCTAACATCAAGTCAAGACGCTCTAATTGTGGCTTTTTGGCGTTTAATTCTTCAGGAGTGCGGATAATAAAGGTTCCTTGACCATCATAACCGTGTCGTCGCGCTTTCAGCACTAGCGGAAAAGGATAATTTTCTAGTTGGGATAAATTATCTATCGCCCAAAAATCAGGCACAGGCAACCCCAGAGAGCGTAAATAACATCTTTGCTCGTATTTGTCCAATAGGGGGCGCAGATTTGCCAAACTAGGATAGAATTTCACTCCTGTGGCCGCTAATTCTTCTAGGGCATCTAAATTAACAAACTCATTTTCAAAAGTGATCAGATCACAATGTTGAGCTAGTTTTTTTGTGCCTTCCACGTCGGCTATTTCCGCAAAAACAACCCCGTCAGCTAAAGCAACGGCGGGATCGTCGGGGTGTGGTGTTTGTACAATTAGAGAAATGCCTAATTTCTTGGCTTCCTGTGCCATCATCCATGCTAATTGTCCACCACCAATAACACCAACCCGGGTTTGCATCATTGATCACATCCTAAAGATTCCAGGGTAGAGATGCCGGTTTTTGAGTTGACACCCTCGGCTCTTTCACAGAGATTTTTGATTTGTTGAGCGTCAAGCACGGCAAAACTGAAATCAGCGCCGTTGATATTTACCCCCTCGAAAATGGTACGCAGCATAATTGCTTCAGCAAAAATGGCATCGCTTAAATCAGAATTTTTAAAGGTACTCAGATAGGCTAACCCATTGGTTAAGTCCGCTCCATGAAAGTTGCCTTCGATGATAGAGGCTCCGTTAAACACTGCCCCGCGCAAATCGGCAGAGCTAAAGTTAGAATCTTGCAGATTAACGTTAGTAAATTGGGCAGATTGCAAATTTTGTCCCGAAAAATCCTTTCCTGTCAGATTCTGGTTTTCATAACTGGCATTGGCTCCTGTGACAGCAGCAGAACTGGCCGCTAAGGCATTGACAGGAGATAGGATAAATAGTATTGCAAAAAAAGCGATCGCTAATCGAAAGATAGTCTTCATTGGCGGCAAATTCCATCAGTGGGCATTCTTGATTTTATAGCAGTAAGTCATCAGCCGTCAGCTTTCCGCCGGCCGCCAGAAATTGCCGGCACACAAACCTTTATAATAGCTGTCTGAGCTTATACTGCCGTGTAATTTGGTCTAAACAAAAATATTTAAGCTACAGGCCCTCAGCTTTCAGTTAAATAAGGTAAAAGACAAAAGTTAATTAATTTTCTCTCTCCTGACTTCTATTTCTAAGGACAATTTCTGATTTATACAAGAGGTTTGATGGATACACCGCAACTTTTATTCAATGGTTTAGCCGTCGGCAGTATTATTGCTCTGGCTGCTGTCGGGTTAACCCTTACCTGTGGCATTTTGCGTCTGTCTAATTTTGCCCACGGCGATTTTATGACTTTGGGTGCTTACATAACTTGGGTGGTAAATGCTCAAGGGATTAATCTCTGGTTAGCGATGCTGGTGGGGGCAGCAGTGACAGCTATTGCCATGCTCATTGCCGAGAGATTATTATGGAAACCTATGCGCAATCGACGGGCTGATTCTACCACTTTAATTATTATTTCTATCGGTTTGGCTTTATTTCTTCGCAATGGTATTTTAATGATCTGGGGCGGTAGTAATCAACGCTACGATCTGCCTGTGATGACCGCTACAGAAATTTTTGGTATTAAAGTAGCTTTTGATCGCTTGTTAGTTATTGGTTTGGCAATTCTAGTTATTATTGCCCTCCATTTTTTATTACAAAAAACTAAGATCGGTAAGGCGATGCGTGCCGTAGCTGACAGCAACGATTTAGCTAGAGTAACCGGAATTAACGTCGAATGGGTTGTCTTCTGGACATGGATAATTACCGGAGTTTTAACTGCTTTAGCTGGAGGGATGTTCGGGTTAATTACTGGAGGAGTACGTCCCAATATGGGCTGGTTTTTAATCTTACCAATGTTTGCGGCCGTTATTTTAGGTGGTATTGGTAATCCCTACGGAGCGATTGCTGGGGCTTTAATTATTGGTGTTGCTCAAGAAATTAGTGTTCCCTTAATTGGTTCTGATTATAAATTAGCCGTGGCTTTATTAATTATGAT
The DNA here is from genome assembly GCF_015207185.1 of Microcystis sp. LEGE 08355. NCBI lineage: Bacteria > Bacillati > Cyanobacteriota > Cyanophyceae > Chroococcales > Microcystaceae > Microcystis > Microcystis sp. LEGE 08355. Next base: position 12,484 of record NZ_JADEXI010000060.1, read on the forward strand.
CTTGCTGTTATTATTCCGTCCCCAAGGTTTATTTAAAGGCACGGTTTAACAGTTATCAGTTATCAGTTATCAGTTATCAGTTATCAGATGTAAGTTTTAAGTTTTAAGTTATTTATCTTCATCTTTATCCCTGTTTACTGACTGATTAGGCTCTTCTCGACTTTGTGTGATAATTTTGGCTTATGGAATCCTGAAGTGCTTATTGGGCAAAACTTTTAGGACTATTTTGCGGAATAAACTATCAGTATAGACCTACTTTCCACACAGAAACCAGAAGAGCCACTGATTACTGTTCACTGATCACTGAAAACCCCAATTTTTAATCCTGAATATATTCTTCCCCGGTGATTAAAGCGTATTCAGCGCGGGTAAATTCTCGACCTAAATAAGCAGCATGATCGAACATAGTAATCGGACAAGGTTGGGTTTCTTCGATCACTTTGACGGCTAATTCTTTGGCAGTCCTGGCGGTGTAAATAGACTCAGGATTGCGATCAAGTTTTTGCCTAACACCGATAACTTTTCCCGTTTCTGGATCGACGGCTAAACCTTTTTCGTTGATGATATTGCTGTAATGTTTGGCACAGATTAACCCAGCTTCTCGGTCGAGATAAATAATAAAATATCCTGCGGGATCGAGAGCGATCGGGCGTTTAGAAAGTTGATGATCAATAGCTGTGATTTGGGATTTTAATTCGCTCATTTTCTTGACAAAATTACTTAAATATGTAGATGAAAGCAAGAGCAAATTATATCACATACCATCATCCTTTTTCTAGAGCATTTTGTAGATATAGGCCGTATTTTCTGTGAGCAAATCTGACCTACTGAGCAATAATACTAAATCCTGTTTAAAAAGTATAGGAGCGTGGGGAGCGCTGGAGGAGGGAGAAACAATCCATAACCTGAGAGTTAATCGGACTATTAATACTATTAGGGGTCGAGAAGGTCGTCACCGACCTCCCCTCCCATTCAGAACCGTGCATGAGACTTTCACCTCACACGGCTCCTAGTTTGACTGTTCCCTTGTTAAGGATACAGCTTGACTTCTTTTGGTTAGCCTTGTATTATCTAGTTTGACTTTCTGAAATTGTCAAACCAGATGATTTTAGGCTTCCATCAGATGCCGATTTATCATCGTGACAGTGGCGGTGTAGTAATTGAAGGTTTTTATATTCATCCTTTCCGCCTAAGCTGAGAGGGTGAATGTGGTCAACTTCAATTAAA